>DATKQQ010000101.1:0-24018 GCA_035532615.1 Hanamia sp. | reverse complement strand
TTCTGTGAGATATAACGCCCTACCGTAAACGCAAAGCCTTTTCAACTCAAACCCCATAGTCTCTAATTATTCAGTCACCGGTTCCGTACAACATGGGACTTCATTGGAGGCACTTCGTGCCCGACGAAGTCTTATTTGTTACAAGCAGTTTTGTAAGTCATTCTGAATTCTTTTTACGAAAACTACGTTTTATGTAATATTCGTAAGTCCAATTTGATAATAGCCCTAAAAGACCAATCGCCAACATAGATATTCTTACATAAAAGCTTTTTATTCTAGATTCAAAAATAATTTCTGTCAACACAAGTATTGCGCAAAAGATATTAATTGTCCTGACAAGCCACAGATTAAGGCCATATTGAGAATATGTCAACCATCTTTTATAAAGGTCATTTTGATTGTCAAACTGGACTAGCTTTTTAAATATTGATGTTGCAGTTTTGTAGTCCTTTAAATGATAGCTTGCCATTCCTTTGACAAACTGCAAACTGTAGTACCATCTGTTTTTAAGTTCGTCAGCATTTAATCGCTTAATTTCATTGTCAATAAAAATTTGTTTCTCGTCTATGATGTCAATGGCAAGATTGTAATGGTCTTTTTGATAAATTGCTTCTGTGTATTTGCAAATAATTTCAATATAATATTTAAGGTCTTGCTTGTTTTTGAAATCTTTTATGTTGCTTAAATAAATTGAATTTGCTTTATAAAAGTGAATTGAAAAATCAGGGTTATTCTCATAATTTGTTCTAAAATCCGAATAGATATTCTCAATATGATTAGTCATGGATGGTGTTTGGTCTTAAATTGCTTGTAACGGTAGGGCTTGCTGCTGTGCTGGAAATTTATATCGTTCAGCCCACAACGTTAGCCCAATTGAAAAACTATTGATGAAGATAGCTACAAAAGCTGAACAATGAAAGTCCTGCTGGAACTACTACTGATAGCATTACAAGAGATGAGGATTTGCAGGTTAGCCAGCGTAGCAGCAAGCCGCTTTGTTAGCTGATGTGCTGTCTAGCTTATCTATACGACAGTCTATTGTAAATGAAGGTTTCTGTATATTCACCGGCCATGTCGTTTCCACTGAAAGAGAGAGTCAACGTTGTACTTGAAATGACGCAATTTGAAGTACCGACAGTTTCTAGGTTTGACTGGTCTATAATGAGATGAATTAAAAGTCTGTTACTATCTAAACTATAGCTTCCGTGCGCGTAAATACTGTCCTCAGAATTATATAACATACAAGTTTTATCTGATCCAAAATGATATATGTACGAGTTCCCGTCTTGATAGTTAAAGTTGTAAGCTAATTGCCCGTTTGAAATTATGTTATGATTTTTTAATTCCCACCGTCCGATAATGGAAGTAGAATTAGGGTTCTCCTTTTTGCAGGCCGAAAAACATACAATCATTGCCGCCGTAGTAATCCATATCTTAGTCATATTGTTCATCGTTGCTTTTACAATTTACGGTAAATCTCATGATTATAAAATTTTGTCGCATATCAGCTAACGTTGAGGCGATGGGCTGGCATTTTATAACTTTCCGCCCGAACGTCAGCCGATTGAAAAACTACCGCCGAAGGTAAATACAAAAAACCGATATTTGTTCGTCTGCTGGAACTATTGCTGATAGCGAACTACAGCCGATTGTTATTCCTTCAGCCAGCCTATTGCCAAACCTTTTGTAAGCAGCCGTTATAGTCCGGACAGTAAGAACATGATTAAAATAAGAAGCGTTGTTCCTCCTGCCGTTATTAGAGCGGTTTTCTTTTTCGTATCAATCGTTACTCTAAAATAATTTGATATTTCGTTACGCCATAAAAAGAAAACAAATGCAAGTTTTATTAATATTGGTAGAATAAAAGTTGTTAGGTCACCATTAGGAATGTTCTGGAATTTGAAGAAAAAATAAGATTTACTTACTCCTCCAGAAATCACGGCAAAAAGGTTGTCCGCAAATAGTAGTATCCAACCCCAACGTTTTTTCTTAAAGACCAAAATGAAAATAATTGGAACATAAAGCAAGGTCAAAATATCTGCGAAGTCAGTTATAAAGAAAGGGCAATGAGTACATTTAAGAAAATTAATCAATCTTTTTAGTATATTAAAAAGTGTCCACGCATATTGAATGGCAATTACTAAAAGTAAAATGTTTATCCATTTCGTTGGTTCAATCTTCTCAGTTGGATAAAAAACTGGTTCTAAAAAACCTGTTGCCTTATTTTTTACTGTATCAAATTTTTCTTTTTTTGCTCTTTTAGAACTTTCAATGTCTTGATAAAATTGGTCAACATATTGAATATCTTCGGGTGTGATTTGCCGCTCATGTAAAATTTGTGTCGCAATGGAAACTGCTGCTGGTTGATAATCTGCAGGTTGTTTAACAATTTTAAGTAGGGGTTTTTATTTGGGAATCACCTCCCAAAATCATCCTGTACCCTTACTATATCATTTTCATCACTTGGGTCGTTTACATCTGTGTGTTTCCAGATCTCAGCTATTATACCCCAGCTTTTGAGCCCGATAAGACGATGGCGATCACCCTGTTTCAAAATAATTATTTCTTCTTCTTTTTTCAATTGTATTTCTGTTTCTTTATCAGTATCACTTATAATTACACCCGCTTCGCCTCCAATTACTTTCCACACTTCTGAGCGCCGAAGATGATATTGCCAGCTTAATCTTTTTTTAGGTTCAACTATCAGTATTTTTGGACTTACCTTTTCTTTGTTATGTTGTTTTGCATTAGGAACATCCTTAAAAAAAAAGTCAATGAATTGTTTTGACTGGGTTTCATCAATAACGTAAAATCCACCCCAGGGCCGTGTATCATCATAATTTTCAATTCTAAAATTATTTTGTGCAAGGAAATTTCTGACTTTTTCAAAAACCTCTTTTTTTGTAGTTTCAGGAGAGAATCTAAATTCCATATTTTACTATATAACGGTTATGATTAAACGAATTTAACGACCCATATAAACCATCAGTATTTGTACATCACTGGGGTTTACACCACTTATCCTGCTCGCCTGGCCAAGTGTTTGAGGTTTTATTTTTTTAAACTTTTGCCTTGCTTCATTTGAAAGGGAAGAAATGTTTTCATAATTAAAGCTGTCTGGAATAATTTGATTTTCAAGAGTGCTCATTTTACTTACCATTTCTTCTTCTTTTTGAAGATAAACTTCATACTTGATTTGTATTTCTGCCTGTTCCAGAACTTCTTTTGAAAAGTGGCCAATTGTATTTTTTATCACTGAAACCGAATCAACCATATTATGTAAGTCAATTCCGGGTCTCAATAAAATTTGTGAAGCTTTAGTTTTTTTTGTGATCTGAGCAGAAAAATTCTTCAAAAGGAAATCATTGATCTCGATTGGTTCAAATTTTATTTGATAAAGCAAATCAATTGCTTCTTTAATCTCTTTTTTCTTTGAAATAACCTTATTCATCCTTTCTTGTGATGCCAGCCCTATCCGGTAGCTCTTTTCAGTTAATCTTAAATCTGCATTGTCCTGTCTTAATAAAGTTCTGTATTCGGCACGGCTTGTAAACATTCTATATGGCTCGTCAGTTCCTTTATTGATGAGGTCATCTATAAGGACCCCTATATATGCTTCATTTCTTTTTAAGGTAAATGCTTCTTTTTTATTCTTTGCCTGATGTGCATTGATTCCAGCTATAATTCCTTGACAAGCAGCCTCTTCGTATCCTGTGGTACCGTTTATTTGTCCTGCGAAAAATAAATTTTTTACTAATTTGGTTTCGAGGTTCGTTTTTAGCTGAGTAGGAGGAAAATAGTCATATTCTATGGCATAACCGGGACGGAACATTTTGCAATTTTCAAATCCGGGAACTTTTTTAAGCGCTTTATATTGCACTTCTTCGGGTAAGGAAGAGGAGAATCCGTTTACATATACCTCTATTGTATCCCAACCTTCGGGCTCTATAAATAACTGATGGCGCTCTCTTTCTGCAAAGCGATTTATTTTATCTTCTATGCTTGGGCAATACCTTGGTCCAATTCCTTTGATTCTTCCCTGGAACATGGGACTTTCACTAAATCCTGTCCGAAGTATATCATGTACTTCCAGGTTAGTGTAAGTGATCCAACAACTTCTTTGTTCTGAAGGTTTTTTTGTTTCCAAAAATGAAAAACCAATAATCTCTTCATCTCCTTTTTGCTCTTCCATTTTAGTATAATCCAAAGATCTCCCGTCTATGCGAGGTGGAGTTCCTGTTTTTAACCGGGCACTTTCAAAACCCCATTCCACTAATTGTTCCGTGATCCCAACAGAAGCTTTTTCTGCCACCCTTCCTCCTTTTGATTGGTTTTCTCCAATATGAATAATTCCATTTAAGAAAGTGCCATTAGTTAAGACAACGGAGTCAGACAAAATATGATGGCCTAAGGATGTTTTTACTCCTGTGATTGTATTTCCATCTTTTGTCAAACCAATTACTGAATCCTGATAAAAATCAATATTGGGAGTTTTTTCAAGCATAGATCGCCACTTTGTTGAGAAAAGCATCCGATCGCTTTGTGCCCTGGGGCTCCACATTGCCGGACCTTTGCTTTTGTTTAACATTCGGAATTGAATCATTGTTTCATCCGTGACAATTCCAGAATATCCTCCCAAAGCATCTATTTCACGTATTATCTGGCCTTTCGCTATTCCTCCCATGGCCGGATTACAACTCATTTGAGCCATATTCTGCATATTCATGGTTATAAGTAGAGTTTTGCTTCCCAAATTTGCTGCGGCTGCCGCAGCTTCGCAACCAGCATGCCCGGCACCTACTACTATTACATCATATTTTAAAAACATTTTGCAAAAGTACCGAAATTGAAAAAAAGTGACTGAAATGTTTCACGTGGAACATTTTGCGTACGAGCTTGAACCTGTTTAATGTAGAAATGTTTCACGTGAAACATTAATCCAGGATCAGAGTTTTGAAAGATAGTAATCCTCTTTCGAGCGCATTTCGGCTTTTTCTTTGGGAGAATGATCGCTATAACCACATAAATGCAGAATTCCGTGAATCATCACGCGATGCAGTTCGTCTTCGTACTTCACATCCAAATTTTGGGCATTTTCTCTTACTCTTTCAACACTGATGTAGATTTCTGAAACAATAGGAAGTGAAGTCCCTGAAAGCGTAAAAGTTAAAATATCTGTAAGCGTATCATGTTTCAGATATTCTTGATTTAGCTTTAATAAAAATTCATCGGTACAAAAAACGTAGGAAACGGATTTGAAATCAAAGCGCTCTTCGGCAAAAATGGAGGAGAGAAAAGTTTTTAAAAGAAGTTTGTCTTTTAGAACACCAGAAATCACATGATTGTTAAAGGAAATTGTACCCAAGTTTTTCTTTTTTCTAAATTCGCAATGAATCATTTCAGGATGAACGATATATTTATAACCAATGAAATTATCACAAGTAAAAACAGGAGCAAAAGTAAAAATTAAGTCTTTTGAAAATCACGAGATTATTTTAAAATTAATGGAAATGGGCTGCCTTCCCGAAGAAGAGGTGACTGTTTGGAAAAAGGCTCCTCTGGGAGATCCAATTTATGTTCTGGTTGCGGGCTATTCTTTAAGCCTTCGCCTTGATGAAGCAGACCAGATAATTGTTGAAGAAATTATAAAAAATTAAAAACCAGCAAGTTACATGAAGATTGGTTTATACTTTGGTTCTTTTAACCCGATTCATAATGGACATTTGATCATTGCAAGCCATATTGCTAATTACACTTTGCTTGAAAGGATATGGTTTGTGATTTCTCCTCAAAATCCATTAAAGCAAAACGCGTCTTTGATTAACGAAAACCATCGTAAACATTTAATTGACCTGGCAATTGAAGGTGAAAAGAAATTTAGGTCTTCCAATATTGAATTTAAACTTCCGCGTCCATCTTATACCATTGATACTTTGGTCCACCTGAGCGATAAATACCCTCAGCATGAGTTTTCTATAATTATGGGCAGTGACAGTTTTACAAATATAAAAAAGTGGAAAAATTATGAAGTGCTTTTGAGAGATTATGATATCATTATTTATGAAAGGCCTGGATTTAAAGTGAAATCCGAAATGCTAACTGATAGAATAAAAGTAATGGATGCACCCCTTCTTCAAATTTCGAGTACGCATATACGTGATATGCTGCATATGAAAAAATCAATTCGTTATTTAGTTCCCGATGTTGTGAAAGAAGAAATAGAAAGGCAAGAATATTATGTTTGATTTTTTGCGACTGATTAGGCAGCCCTAACATGGATTATTTTTCGTATATGCATATATGCTATACTCTTCAAAAATGCGTAACAATTTGTTGAACTTTTCTTAAGAGATAAATCGAAAAGACTTTTAAAGGTAAATTAGAGAGTTAAGACTCTTTAGCAGGTGGCCTTTTTCTTTTATTATTATTATTTGACTTTGGGGTAGATCTTTGATTTTGAGGCGGTCTTTGTTGTTGGTTTTTTGTCCCTTGCTGTTGCTTTTTATATTCGGGACCGTTATCATTTGGATTGTCCCTTCGTTCCTTGCCTTTATTTTTGCGGCTGTTTTTATCTAAAGACCTAAGGCTTATTTGGCCAACTACATCTACAAATTCCGGTTCTACTTCTTTAGGTTTACCACTTAGAACTTCTACAGTTTCCAATGCATCAGGCTTAATGCCTTCTTTATTTTGAGCCTTTATTTTTTTTACAGTTTCAATAGTTAAAGGATAGTGTTTGGTACTATCGGCCATTGAATACCACATAAGATTACGAAAAATGTCTTTCTTGACCAGGAATGCACGGCCTTTTGCTACTTCAATCACATCCGCATCTTCCGGAAAATATTGCAGCGCGTCAAGATAAGTATCCAATTCATAATTAAGACAACATTTTAATCTTCCGCATTGCCCGCTCAGCTTTGTTTGATTGATACTCAGATTTTGATAACGGGCAGCATTAGTATTTACGCTTTTAAAATCAGTGAGCCATGTGCTGCAACAGAGTTCCCGACCACAACTACCGATTCCTCCTACTTTTCCTGCTTCCTGGCGAGCACCAATTTGTTTCATTTCAACCTTAACCTTAAACTCGTTTGCATACACCCGAATTAATTCACGAAAATCCACACGGTCATCAGCTATATAAAAAAAAGTTGCTTTTCTGGCATCTGCCTGAATTTCTACTTCCGACATTTTAAGATTCAAATTCAGTTGCCTTGCTATCGCTCTGCTTCTGATTAAAACCTCACGTTCACGCGCTTTGGTTTCTTTCCATTTTGCAATATCACTATTTGTGGCAAGTCTTAAAATTCTTTTGATATCGGGACTGTCTTCATTAACTCTTTTCTTTTTTAATTGAAGCCTTACCAGTTCGCCGGTAAGATTTACTGTTCCTACATCGAAACCGCTTATCCCTTCCACTGCAACGATATCACCTTTTGAAAAAGCGTTAACCGTATTATTTCTGTAAAAATCTTTACGACTTCCCTGGTTGAAAGAAACTTCTATGATATGGCAACTGTTTTCCATATCATCAATAGGAATATCTGCAAGCCAATCATACACATTTAACCTGTTACATCCACCGGTACTGCAGCCGCCATTGCTTTTACATCCATTTGGTTTTCCTGTACCACAACTCGTACATCCCATTATAAATAGTTGAAAAATTAATTAATTAAAGGAATATACAGACTGATGAAGTATAATTTTTTGTGAAATCAATAATTTTACATGACCCCTGGAAGAATTTCTTCAAAAATGTATAAATGTAAAATTATTTTTTAGCCTTCTTTAACTGGCTGTGAATTTATTAAAAAGAATAAATATGAAACTGTTTTAAAAAAATTATAGGGAATCATCTAAGTCTATTTTTCCCCCATTCTAAACCAAAATTAGCGAATTATCTTTAATAATATGAAAAAAGCGAATAGAGAGTGCATGAAACAACATTTTAGCATGCGCGTTACGTTCTATGTAATAAATGGCTTTATCTAATTCATTTGCAATTGCCTCCTGAGCTTCAATGCTGCACATTTTGTTGAACCGTAAAGCAAAATCCTTCTCATTATCAGGAATCAGATCCAAATTATCTTCACCAAAATAACGAAGACGGATTCCCTGCTCTAATAAATGAATAAAAAATTTTAAAAATTGCTTTTGTTTTTCTCTTCCGATACGGCTTATTTCATCAATCCATTTTATCTGGGCATTTATATTATTTTTTAATATTACATTCAACCATTCTCTTACCTGGAGCTGAAGATCTTCTTCTGAATTTTGTAATATCCGCAAAGCCTCGCGATAGTTTCCTTCAGATACAGCAGCAATTTGCGTGGCTTTTTCCGGAGAAACTTTATAATTTTCAATTAAAGCGTTTTCAATATCATTTTTTTCAAAAGAGTGGATTTTTATTAATTGGGTTCTTGAAACAATTGTGGGTAAAATTGCGCTTTCGTCTTCGGTAACAAAAATAAAAAGTGTATCAGGTGGTGGCTCTTCAATCAACTTTAGTAGTTTATTGCCTTCCTTCCCCAAAAATTCAGGCATCCACATTATTAGAATTTTATAGGGACTTTCAAAAGCTTTTAAACTAAGCTTATGAGAAATATCATCACATTCGAAAACGGTAATATTCCCTTGTTTATTAACAGGATTTTCAATTTTTGAATTCTCTTTTAAAAAATTGATCCAGTCTGCTACATTATCATAAGGATACTGTTGAATAAAGTGGCGCCATTCTGTAATGTAATCGGTGCTTAAAACACGATCGTGTTTGCTATCTTTTTTCAGCGCGGGATAAGAGAAATGTAAATCAGGATGAATCAGTTGATTTACTTTAATACACGAAGGACATATTCCGCAACTGTCTTCTAAATCATTGGTTGTATTTTCTAATTCACCTTCGCCAAATAAAGAACCTGCATTATCTGCCCTAGCTTTTGAATTTACTTTTTCACATAGAATATATTGTGCAAAGGCTATGGCTAATGGCAATGCTCCTGAACCTTCTTTTCCAAGAAATAATAACGCATGTGAAAGACGGTTTTTTTGAACTAAATCTATTAATTTATTTTTAATCGGTTCCTGACCTGGTATCTGATTGAATTGCATTATAAGAAAAATTACTTTTGGATGAAAGCAAAATACTTATCTCATTCTTAAATAAGATTCTTTTGGTAAAAAACTTATTTATGAATTGATAATAAGAGAAGTTTGCGCTATTTTAATCCAGGTATTTTAATATCATTTCATAAGCTTCCTTACCTTTTGGATCCGGGTTATTTGGGATTAATCTATCCCGGTTAAAAATAACAGTAACGAATTTTCCATTTCTATCAAATAAAAATTTAGTAAAGTTCCATTTTATTGGATCAGTAAATCCATTTTTTTCAGCCAGGGAAACCATATATTTATAAATCGGAGCCATGTCATCTCCTTTTACTGAAACTTTTGATGCCATGGGGAAAGTAACACCATAATTCTTTTTACAAAATTCTGCAATTTGAGAATTATCACCTGGTTCCTGGCCTCCAAAGTTATTGGCAGGGAATCCAACAATAACCAGTTTATCTTTATATTCTTTATATAATTTTTCCAGATCATCATATTGAGGCGTATTGCCGCATTTTGAAGCGGTATTTACCACTAATAACATCTTTCCCTTAAATTTTGAAAAATCAATGGTACCTCCGGTTAATCCAGCCACCTTAAATTGATAAATAGATTCGTATTTCATAGTTTTTGAAGTTTTTACAGGTAGCATAAATGAAAGCAACAGCAGGGGAATTCCTGCAAAAAAAACCTTTTTCATAATTTTTTTTATAAAGATACGGATTCGGGGGAAAATGGTTTGATAAAAATTCATTGACATTTATACAGAACTTTGCAAGTCAATAAATTTTGAAAATAAATGAAGACTATTGAAGACAACTTACAAATAAAGATTGAAAGTATTTTAAAGCAATTCGATACAAAGGCTGTAATCTTTGACCTTGACGGCACTTTATTAGATAATAATTCATTTCATCGCAAAAGCTGGGTTGAATATTTAAAAAAGATGGGCAGAGAAATTTCTGAAGAGGAGTTTAATAAAAATATTAACGGACGTACCAACAAAGATGTGGTTAAATATATTTACGGAAAAAATAAAAGCGATGAAGAAATAATAAGGCACACCCTGGAAAAAGAAGCGCTTTACAGAAAAATTTATAAACCATTTATAAAGCCGGTAAACGGGTTAATCAACTTTTTAGAGATTTTGAAAAACGAGAATATCCCGATGGCAATAGCGACATCCGGCATACAACCCAATATTGACTTTATGTTTGAAAACATCCCTATAAAAAAATATTTTGAAAAAGTTGTCAATTCTTCTCACATTACTAATGGAAAACCCAATCCTGAAATCTATTTGAAAACGGCTTCGTTGTTAGGAGTTTCACCAAAGAATTGCCTGGTTTTTGAAGATGCTGTTGTAGGAATTATATCTGCAAAAACTGCTGGAATGAAGGTAATAGCTGTTGCTACCACACAGACTAAAGAAGAACTTTCCATCGCTGATATGATTGTGGATGATTATAAATTTTAAAAAAACTTTATTGACAGTCGTCGCATTTTTTACGACAAATTGCATTACTTTTGTAAAAAGATTCAAATGAAACCAATAGAATTAACCCCCAATACATTCTCCTACAATTCAGTTGATGACAAGGATGTTTTTTCAATTATTAGTACGATTAAAAAAGGAGTAAAATTCAGTACATTTAATTCCATAGCACTAAACAGCCCATTTTCATTAATTGAATGGTCCGGCTTTTTAAATATTTCTGAAAGGACCATGCAACGATATAAAAAAGAAAGGAAGTCTTTCGATTCTAACTCTTCTGAGAAAATTATAGAAATTGCTTTACTTTTTAAATATGGAATAGAAGTATTTGGGAATAAAGAGAAATTTAATACCTGGCTGGAAACAAAAAACGTTGCTTTAGGTGGTATTGTTCCTAAAGAATTATTAGATAATACTTTTGGAATTAATTTATTGAAAGATGAATTAACCCGGATAGAATATGGTGTTTTAGCATGATAGTGTTTAGATTAATTAAAGAAGAATATAAAAATGACCTTAGCAGCAAAGGAGCAGAAAGGGCTGGTGCAAGGTGGAATAGCAAAGGGCATGCCATGCTTTATACCAGTGAATCAAGAGCACTTTGTACAGCAGAAGTAGCTGTACACACACCGATAGGTAATATTCCTCTTAATTATTTTTTAATTTCAATTGAGGTTCCGGACACAATTGATTTTCTTGAATTAAAAATTATTGATCTGCCATCAGACTGGAAATCTTTGCCACATTCAAATTCGACACAGTTAATAGGAGATCAATTCCTTGAGGAAGGAAAATGTATGGTTATGAAAGTACCGTCAGTAGTTGTACAGGGGGATTACAATTATTTGCTAAATCCTGCACATATACTTTTTTCAAAAATAAAAATAGTCAAGACCGAACCTTTTGAATTTGATGAAAGATTGTTTGTAAAATGAGTGCCATTTTAAAGTAAACAAATCAAATATCAACGATCTCTTTTTTGAAACATCATCTCTGGTAACACCCAATATCCGGAGTAGCACCTCTCAGATTATCATCCAAATCATAAAGAAATGGTGTTACTACTCCTGCATGCACAGCCGGTGAATTAGGGTGATTAATAAAATGAAAATCATAGATATTATTGGAAACATTTATACTGTCAAACATTGGAGGCTCATTTTGTATCGAAGAAATAAATGTGGCATTACTAATATTATCGGCTGCTTTATATAAAACATGATCGAAGGCGACAGAAAAAAAATCTGAACCTTTCTTTTCAATTGAGATTTCATCATCAACAGTACCATCATCGCCCCAAAAAATACAATTTTGTAAAAAGGCATTCAGAGGCCCTGTATAAGTACTTCCGTTTTGAGAAATAGAATTGGATAATTGTAAAACAGGATTTTGATGAATAATATAAACATTTCCGTAAGAAGCAACCGTGCAGCTAATGAAGCGATAGTTGCCACCATATTCTATTTCAATATTGCTTCCGCAATTAGAGATCAAAGAATTATCCGAATAGATAGTTGTATTGATTCCCAGGATTCCCGCGTCATAAATATTATTAATGATACATTGAGATATATTGACTTTTGGATTGGATGTAGTAGTAAGACCCTGTGCTATAATTCCCTGGTAAGCATTTTGAATAATAGTATGTTTCAAAGAATTATTTTCGCTCGTGCTTCTAAAAAAAATTCCGGGCCAGCTTGCCGGCAAATCTATGTAATCCGCATCCAGCCTGTCTCCTGAAAAAACAACCGATTTATTTTTTGTACCCTGCGTTATTAAAGTACCATCCACTAAAAATGGTGCATTAGCATGTAAAAAAACTTTTGTTCCCGAAGAAATAGTGAGTGTTGCGGTTGTATCCACCTGTATTCCGCCTAAAATTACATAAGGCAAAGTATTGTTCCAGGTTACATTTCCTTCAATGACTTTATTATTCAAAAAAATTGCATTTTGTCCATAAGCCTGTAATTGTACAAATTTTTTATTTCCATTATAATCAATTTCAATGCTATCGCTGATAATAAAAGGAATCGAATCTGAGTTTGGGTTAACGTTCACCTTCACGAAAACATAAATGCTGTCATTAGCATTTATTTCCACATCATTTACATTTGGCGAAGCTGTGCCATCTACATTCATTTTAAATGGCGAAGCTGCCCCACCTGAAAGCTTTACCTGCGATAGACGAAGTTTTTGGTCGTTGTTATTAAATATTTTAAAAGATTGTGTTATGGAACCGGAAGTTACAAAAACCGTATCAAAAGATAAAGTATCGGTGCTGGTGTATAAACTGGCATTAGGGCTTGTGATAAAAGATTCCTTTTTGCAGGAAAAAAAAATGATAACTGAAATGAAAATAAAAAATGAAAAACGACCTCCCTGCCTTCTGAGAGAGAGTTCTGCTGAAAGTTCTTTTTTGATGATTTTGCTTTTTGAATTCATTAATTAATTATTTTTCAAATCGCATCCTTAGAGGGCGCAGAGGCTTTAAACCAACACACCTTCTATTTCTTCAAACCCTTTGCCTGCTTGAAGATCATTCCACAAAATTTTATAAATGATTTCTGCTATCGGCATTTCTGCTTTTACTTTTTGGTTAATTAAATACATACACTTGCTCGCATTAAAACCTTCAGCTACCATACTCATTTCCAACTGTGCAGATTGTACAGAATATCCCTTACCAATCATGTTTCCAAAAGTACGATTGCGGCTATATAATGAATAACAAGTCACCAATAAATCGCCAAGATAAACCGAAGCGGCATAATTTGTTTTTTGTTTTTCATTAGTATTTATGGAATGATGCTCAATAGTTCCTACTTCTACATTTTGTATTCCTGCTTTTCTTAAAAAGCCGGCCATTTCATCGGCACTGTTGGCAATAAGAACACTTAAAAAATTATCACCATATTCAAGGCCGTGTGCAATGCCCGCCCCAATTGCATAAATGTTTTTTAAAATCGCTGCATATTGAACTCCATAAATATCTGAATTGTGAATTGTATTTAAATAGGGGGTTTTAAATTGATAAGATATTTCTTTTGTCATTTCTTCATCTATGCCTGAAAGGGTGAGATAAGACAATTTTTCGGCAGCCACTTCTTCTGCATGGCAGGGGCCGAGCACTGTGAAATAATTTTTCAAATCAACACTAAATTTATTTTTCAAATATTCGTTTAGAAGCAAGTTTTTTTCAGGAATAATTCCTTTTACTGCCGAAATTATTTTTTTATTATTGAAAATATTTTTTGGCAACCCTTTGAGAGCATCTGCTGCAAAAGCAGAGGGGACAACTATGATAATCGTATCACTTTGACTAATTACTTCCTCAGCAGAAGTAGAAAAATTTATGAGGCTAATGTCAAAGAATGCAGAACTCAGGTATTGAGGATTACGACGCCGACTTATAAAACTGGTGATATTAGAATCACTTCGTAGCCACCAGTTGATTTTTTTTTTATTATCGGTTAATATTTTGGCTAATGCTGTTGCCCAACTTCCGCTGCCTATAATTCCAAAATTCATTTTTTCATTTTTTATTTTCTATAGAGTAAAAAAGTTTTCTTTATAAAAAGTTATGATTCATTTCCTAAAAGATTTAATTTTTCAATAGCAATTTGAGCGGCTATCTGGCTGGCATCTTTTTTATTGTATCCTTTAGCTTCTGCAATCAGTTGACCATCTACCATAGCACCAATTGTAAATAATCTTCGTCCGTTTTCAATGGTTTCATCAATGGTTTCAAACTCAAGATTCTTTCCATTTTTATTGGCCCAACCGTATAATTTATTTTTTTGATTGATATCAAGGTTTTCAAGGTCCTCCATAAATAAATGAGGATTTATAATTCTTTGTGTTACCCATTTTTGAGTAGTTTCATATCCTTTATCAAGGTAAACCGCGCCAGCCAAGGCTTCTAAAGTATTACCAAATATTTGGGAAATTTTCAGAGAATGATCAAAATGATTATAGACTGTAATTTTTTTAAGACCAATTTTTACAGCAATATCGTTTAATTTATTCCTGTTTACCATTTTACTTCTCATTTCAGTTAAAAATCCTTCATCCTTGTAAGGGTACCGCATAAAAAGATAATGGGCCACAATTGTACTAATTACAGCATCCCCCAAATATTCGAGCCTTTCATTATTTTCATCTGCTCCTTCCCGAACAGATCGATGGCTAAGTGCTGTTTTGTATAATTTTAACTGCTGAGGAGTAAACCCAAGTACATTGCGGAGTTGTTTTCTGAAATCCCGCTCTTTTTTTGAAAAAAATATATTATTGAATAACGGCACTTGTTGAATATACTTTTATTTATTTAAAATTAAAGAAAATAAATTCTATTTTTTCCCCTTAAATAATTCACTCGCAGATGTAATAAGCAAACAAAAGAAGAATTCAATTTTTATGAAAACGATTTTTGATAATTTAGAAATTTATAAATCGTGCTAATTATTTTGGAACTCTTCCCAATATTCAGCGGCACGTCGGGTATGTGGTATCACTATCGTACCTCCTACAATATTAGCTACAGCAAAAATTTCATATATCTGTTCGGTGGTAACTCCCAGTTCATGCAATTTTCCTAAATGATATTTTATACAATCATCGCAGCGCAAAACCATGCTGGCAACCAATCCCAGCATTTCCTTTGTTTTTTTATCAAGCGTGCCATCTTCATAAGTGTTAGTATCAAGATTCCAAAGACGTTTCATCACAAGGTTATTTTTGCTTAAAATAACTTCATTCATTTTTTGACGGTAATTGTTAAATTCTTTTATTATTTCTGACATAAAAAACTTTTTTAAACAAGGCGAAAACTCAGGAATTTATTTACAATCTAATTTGCAAAATGTACATAGATTCAGATAGAATCTTTTCGCAAATATTCCATCTTTAATTTGTGTAAAGTTATATTTAATATTTGTGCCCGATGTTATCAATATCATCATCGAGCCCATGGTCCGGAAGTTTATTTAGCTGTGCCTGGATGAAAAAGTAGCTGGTAAAGGCAAATGCAAGCCCTACGAGAATGATAGAAAAAAGATTATTCTGCCCAAAAATTAAAACTCCCACAATAATTCCAAATATCTCTGAAATTATCCAACCAAAAACAGTATAGATTTTCCAGGTAGAGGGCTTAACGCCTTTACTTTCGGCTAATTTGCCAATTGCTTTGGTTAAAAAAATAAGTAGGATTATTTCAAGCATCGTCCAACAGGTTAAAAATTCTTGTGCAAAACTTGTTGCATTTATACAAGTGAAATATCAAAATTTGATAATTGAACAAATTCTGAAAGTCTTAAGTCTAAATCTTTCCGGGTAATTTCTTTCAATCGTTGCGGCCCAAATTTTTCTACACAAAAACTGGCCATGACAGAACCCAGGATAATACCCGTTTTCATATTTTCAAAACTGGTATTTTGTGTGTGTGCCATGTGCCCTATAAATCCGCCGGCAAACGCATCGCCCGCCCCTGTAGGATCAAACACTTCGTCTAAAGGTAGCGCCGGTGCGAAGAAAACGTGTTCTTTATGAAACAATAAAGCGCCATGTTCTCCTTTTTTTATTATCAAATATTCAGGACCCATTTGTAATATTTTTTTGGCACATTTTACAATCGAATATTCGTTACTTAATTGTCGGGCTTCGCTATCATTGATCATGAGTACATCCACTTTCAGGAGAACTTTTTTCAGGTCTTCCAAAGCAGTTTCCATCCAGTAATTCATGGTGTCAAGCACGATTAACTTTGGCCTTGTTCTTAACTGCTCTATCACGCTCAGTTGTAAAGTCGGCATAAGATTGCCAAGCATTAAATATTCTGCCCCCTGATATTCTTCAGGCACTTTTGGATTAAAATTCGCCAAAACGTTTAAGTCAGTAATCAATGTGTCCCTGCTGTTCATATCAAGATGATATTTGCCACTCCAGAAAAAAGATTTTTGGTCAGGAACTATTTCAACGCCATTTAATTGTACCCCACGTTTTTTTAATTCCCTCATTTCTTCTTCGGGAAAATCATTCCCCACAATTGAAATTTGCTGAATCGGTTGGGCCAAATGGCTGGCGGCGTAAGCAACATAAGTACCGGAGCCGCCTACAATTTTATCAACTTTGCCAAACGGAGTTTCAATAGCATCAAAAGCCATAGAGCCCAACGAAATTATTGCCATAAAGATTTTATTTTTTTGCGCTGCAAATTTAATTGTTAATTAGTTAATTGGTTTATTCATTAATTGGTTGAAATAATCCCTGTGTCAGTTTTAATATTGAAAAACTTACAAAAGCAATTACGTTTACCTTTGCGCTTCCTTTAATTCTTTAAATATGCTTTTATCAATACATCCTGTAAATCCGCAGCAGAGGCTGATAAAACAGGTAACTGAGTGTTTAAAAGATGGTGGAGTAATAATATATCCAACCGATACTGTTTATGGATTGGGCTGTGATATTCATCATCCAAAAGCTATTGAGCGCATTTGCAGAATTAAAAATATAGATCCCAAAAAATCTCAATTATCTTTTATATGCAAAGATCTCAGTCATCTCAGCGATTATACTAAAAGCATTGATACGCCACTTTACAGGGTTCTTAAAGCGTGTCTGCCAGGGCCATACACTTTTATATTGCCAGCTAGCAGACAGGTACCCAAAATATTGAAAAGTAAAAAAGAAACTATCGGTTTGCGTGTGCCCGACAACGTTATATGCCAAACAATTCTTGAAGAATTGGAAAACCCGATCCTGAGCGCTTCGCTTCCTGGCAACACGGTAGAGGAAAATACGGATCCTGAAATTATTTATGAAACGTTTGGCAACCGGGTGGACATTGTGATTGATGGCGGACCGGGAGGAATTATTCATTCAACTGTTGTTGATTGTACTACAGATGAATGGACTGTAATTCGTGAAGGACTTGGAGAATGGGCAGCCTAGAATAAATTTTCAGTTTTCAATAAACAAATAACTAAAATTTTTATTTACATTTTCAGAATACTTTCATCCTCGATTCCAAAGACAGGCCATATATTGAAACTTTTACGATGATATGGACATAATCCATGTATTTCAATTGCATCGCGGTGTTCACGCGTTCCGTAGCCTTTATTTTTATTCCAGTAATACTCCTGGTATTTTTCATGAAGAGATTCCATGTATTCATCACGATATGTTTTTGCCAAAACACTGGCAGCAGCGATAGAAGCGTAAATTCCATCTCCTTTTATGATACATTGATAAGGTAATTTTTTGTAAGGCTTAAAACGGTTTCCGTCAATCAATAAAAGCTCAGGAGCATATTTAAGTTGGTTTATAGCAAGATGCATTGCTTTAAAAGAAGCCTGCAAAATATTGATACGATCTATTTCAACATTACTGACACTTGCTATGGCAAATGAAATACAACTACTTTCAATAATGGGTCGCATAAAATTACGTTCCTCTTTGCTGAGTACTTTTGAATCATTTAATAAAGGATGATAAAAATCTTTGGGAAGAATGACTGCTGCAGCATATACCGGGCCTGCATAACATCCTCTTCCCGCCTCATCTACACCCGCCTCAACAAATTTATTATGAAAAAAAGGGAGCAACAATTCAATTTTTTTTATCAAAAGTAAACCAACTTTTATTGGTTCCATAATAGAGTTTTCACCATAAAAGTTTATATTGATACAAAATAGAAATGTATGCCTTTCAGGAATTACCTTTGACAAGTTTAGAATCCAAATATCGTAAACTGAAAATGAAATAATATAATGGCTGAAATTGTATTAAAAAAATCCAATAAAAATGTAGCTAAATGGCTTTATCTCGGAGTATTCATGTTGGTGATTCAGATTATGTTGGGCGGTATCACCAGGCTTACTCAATCTGGGTTGAGCATCACCGAATGGAATCCTATCACAGGTGCCCTACCTCCATTGAGTTTGGCTCAATGGCAATTGGAGTTTGCCAAATACAAAGGTACTTATCAATTCAAGGACGTTAATGCCAGTTTTACGTTAAGTGATTTTAAATTTATTTTTTTTTGGGAATGGTTTCATCGCACCTGGGCAAGGTTAATGGGAATTGTTTTTTTAGTGGGCTTCGTTTATTTTTTGATAAAAAAACAATTTAATAAAGACATGATCATTCCTTTTATTATTTTGTTTTTGCTGGGAATGGTTCAGGGCGCTATTGGCTGGATAATGGTGGAAAGTGGATTATTGCCAAAAAGATTGTTTGTAGATCATATAAAGTTGGCCACTCATTTTATGACTGCGCTGGTATTGCTTTGTTATACATTGTGGTTTGCTTTAAGTATTTCGGTTCCTTCAAGGATGAAAATGGTCAATAAGCCATTACGAAAATTGACCTGGGCAATTGTTATTGTCCTCTTTTTTCAATTGATTTATGGAGCTTTTATGGCGGGACTTCATGCGGCTGTTGCTGCTCCCACTTGGCCTACTATAAATGGGCAATGGATTCCGGATACTATGTATCGTCTTACTCCCGGATGGAAGAATTTTATTGATAACAAAATTATGGTTCAGTTTATCCATCGAGGATTAGCCTATACTATATTAACATTAGTAATTATCTGGTGGGTAAAGGCGAAAAAAATAGTGGGGAGCGCCTTGTTTTCAAAAACGAAGGTAATTCCGCTTTTTCTTGTTTCATTACAGGTAGTTCTTGGGATAACAACTGTTGTTTTATCTCCTTATGGCAATAATCTTGTTTGGCTTGGCGTTGCTCATCAGTTAACAGCTATATTATTTTTAATGTCAATTATTTTTATGCTGTATATTCTAAGGCCGCCTATTGTGCAGAACAGATACTTTTAAAATTACCAATTGCCATAATATTTGTAATGAAGAAGTTCATACATAATTTTTATTATTCTTTTCCCATACAATTATTCTTGCTTCATTTCAGGAAATCACAGGTATTATTGATTCTTTGGTTGATACTTTTTCTAACGGTTTCGGGAAATTTCATGGAATTTTTTGGTGCCAATGCATTGTTTCTGGCGCCGGAATATTTGGGGAATGTAAATGCCGGCGGTGCAGCTATTACAGGGATATGTACCGGAATTTTTATTATGAGTTGGAATATTACCACATTCATTTTGCATAGTACCCGCTTTCGTTTCCTGGCCACAAGTTCAAAACCTTTTTTTAAATATTGCATCAATAATGCTATAATACCTGTTTCTTTTTTAATTGTTTATTTATTAGAAGCGCTACATTTTGATCTTACAAAAGAATTAATTCCATTAGCCGGTTTTTTGATAATAGTTGCTGGTTTTTTAGGCGGCCTTTTTCTTTTGATCCTGATATCATTGGTTTATTTTTTTTCTGCTGACAGGCGTATTGAAAGAACTTTCGAACCTGGAATTTTAGATTTTGACGAAAATAAAATTCCCGAATCTGCAGATGAAAAGGTCTTAACAGATACTTTTGGATTGCCAGTTACAAGCTATTTGAGCAACCGATTCCAAATAAAAAAGGTGCGTCCGGTAGGTCATTACAGTCAGGATTTTTTGGATGTCATTTTTAAAAGACACCATTTTTCTGCTATGCTTACTATTTTTCTGGCTTTTCTGTTTATGATATTTATTGCTTTTTTTCTTGACAACAAATTTTTTCAAATACCTGCGGCGGCAAGTATTTTCATCTTTTTTGCAATTTTAATTGCGGTTATTGGTGCGCTCTCTTATTTTTTGCGAAGCTGGAGCCTACTGTTTATGATCTTGATTTATGCTACGTTAAATGTACTTTACAAATATGATGTAATAGATCCCAGGAATAAGGCTTATGGTCTTAATTATTCCTATCCACACAGGCCAGTGTATTCACTTCAAAGTCTTGAAGCTTTGAACACGCAGGCTAAAATAGACTCTGACAAAAACAATATGATCGGAATTTTGAATCGGTGGAAAGAAAATCAGCATGAGGAAAAGCCTTTGATGGTGGTTTTTGATTTTAGCGGTGGAGGTGTAAGGAGCGCCAGTTTTTCGATGAATGTTTTACAGAAATTAGACAGTATTACTAATGGCACTATCATGAAGAAGACGATGTTGATGACCGGGGCTTCAGGAGGAATGCTTGCTGCAGCTTATTTCCGGGAACTGTACAGATTAAAAGCCAATGGCGCCAATATAAATCTTAGAAACAAAGAATATTTGGATAATATTTCCAAGGATCTTTTAAATCCGGTATTTTCATCCTTGATAGCACGTGATCTTATTTCGCCTTCACAAAAATTTACGTTTGGTGGCTACCGTTATGTGAAAGACCGCGGATACGCTTTTGAGCAAAAGTTAGACTACAATACCAGGCATGTATTAGATAAACCGATTGGTTTTTACAAAGAGGCAGAAAAGAGTGCTCAGATTCCTCTGATGATTTTAAGTTCTACTGTTACAAGGGATTTTAAGAAGATGCTGGTGTGTTCTCAGCCGGTAAGTTTTATGATGCAATCAGAGTTTAAAGACAGTACTTCAACTATGACCGGACCCGATGCCATTGACTTTGCAGCTTTGTTCAAAAATATGAATCCTATGAATTTAAGAATGCTTACCGCACTGAGGATGAATGCTACCTATCCTTATGTTTTGCCAAGTGTTTGGCTTCCATCCAAACCTATTATAGATGTAATGGATGCGGGGTTGCGTGATAATACCGGCCAGGAAACCAGTCTTCGTTTTTTAAACGTGTTTAAAGACTGGATCAATCAAAACACAAGAGGTGTATTGTTAATCGTGGTAAGAGCCAGGGAAAAAGGGAGTTGGGACGGTTCTTATAAAACCGGAGGTATTTCTGAAATTATCACTAACCCGTTTACGATGATGCAAACTAATTGGTTCAGACTTCAGGATTATTTTGAGGATGACGAAATCTCATATATCCAAAATGAATTTGGTGATAAACTTCATCGTGTTTCTCTTATGTACATTCCTAAAAATCCAGAGGGTGGAGTACCGATGAATTTTCATTTAACCGCCAGAGAAAAGAAAGAGGTGAAAGCCTCATTGAGACGGGAAAATAATGTGGAGGCCTTTGATCAGATCAAAAAGATTTTAGAATCAAAATCCGATGAAAAGCCAATCAAATAATACCAATATATATATTTTACGGCTGAATAAGTTTGTAAGCAGCCGGCAATATTTCAATTGAAAATTCTTTGGAGATTTCTGAAGGATCACCATCAATGTGTAAAGGAGCCAATTGTGGGTTTTCTATTTTTATTTTTTTTGTTTGAAAATAAAGAATATTTTTTTTGTGAAAATCTTTCTCATGTAAACTTTTGGTTTTTCCTGATAATATCTGGTTTGCAAAAGACCAAACTGTTTGTAGCTTAATAGATTTTTTCACGATTACAATATCAAGGAGCCCATCACAAATACTTGCTTTGGGTGCGATTTTAAAATTATTACCAAACTGGTTGCTATTAGCAATACAAATTAGAAACGCGTCTGCATTAAACCTTCCTTCATCTGTTTCAATAATAAAACGATAGGCTTTGGCAGAAAGAAAATTTTTGATTGAGAGTTTGGTATAACTATGTAATCCGCGTTTTTTTTGGTTGGCAAAATCGTGAGCAACTTTTGCGTCAAAACCCAAACCACACACGTGCGTACTCAATTTGTTATTGATAAGAAAAGCATCTGTATATTTTGTTTTTCCGGCAATAATTATATCTATAGCCTTATCAACAGATTTAGGAATTCCGGCAGTGCGGGCAAGCCCGTTTCCTGATCCAAGTGGAATAATACCAACCTTTATCGGAATATTTAATACAAAGGAAACTATAGGGGAAATGCTTCCATCGCCTCCACAGATGGTAATATCAGTTATATTCTCTTTTTCAATTTTGTCATGCAAAAAGTTATAGTCTCCATCTTTAGCAGTAAATAATATTTCAAATGAAATATTATTTTCCTCACATTTTTCAATGATCTTTTTTTCTAAATGCAATTTGCTTTTAGTTCCGGAAATAGGATTGATAAAAAATAAAATTTTACGGCTCAGAGATTCTTGCATAAAAAATTCAGGTTGCTTCAAGTAATTTAGTTTAAAGCGTTCCACAAAATGTCTTTTAATTCCACCAACCCTTTATTGGTTAAAGATGAAATAAAAATATGCGGAATGACTTTAGGCAATTCTTTTTCTATTGCTTCTTTCAACTCATCGTCGAGCATATCACTTTTGCTGATAGCAATCAGGAATTTTTTATCCAGTAATTCGGGATTATATTCTCTCAATTCATTTTGTAGGATCTTAAATTCTTCACCATGATCTTTACTATCCGCGGGTATTACGAAAAGCAGAACAGAATTGCGTTCTATATGGCGCAAAAATCTGTGGCCAAGTCCTTTTCCTTCGGCAGCGCCTTTAATGATACCTGGCAGATCAGCCACACAAAAGCTTTTATTATCGCGATATTCTACTATTCCAAGCTGAGGATTTATGGTAGTAAAAGCATAATCCGCAATTTTAGGCTTTGCTGCGGTAATTACAGAGAGTAAAGTTGATTTTCCGGCATTAGGGAAACCAACCAAACCTACATCTGCAAGGACTTTTAATTCCAACTCTACGAAACTTTCTTCACCTGGTTCACCAGGTTGCGCATGTTCAGGTGCCTGGTTGGTTGGTGTAGCAAAATGAAAATTCCCTTGCCCTCCGCGACCTCCTTTTAGTAAAATTTTTTCTTCGCCATCTTCGAGGATTTCTACTTTTTTACCATTTTCATCAATCGTTGCAATGGTACCCAACGGCACTTCAATAGTGATATCTTTACCATCATGACCTGTACAATTATTTTTGCTACCATTCTCTCCATTTTCTGCAAAAATATTTTTGTAATAGCGCAAATGCAATAATGTCCAAAGGTTTTTATTTCCTCGTAAAATGATATGTGCACCGCGTCCTCCATCGCCTCCATCGGGGCCTCCGAACGCAGTCAGCTTATTTCTCATAAAATGTTTAATGCCGGCACCGCCATGGCCACTTTTGCAAAATATTTTTATAAAATCTATAAAATTTGATTTTTCCATTCTTGTAAATGTCGCAAAGTTTTGTTTAGAAATAATTTTTTGTGCTGTCTTACCAAAAGTGGTCAGATTAAAAATCAATTATTCAGAAGGTTTTCTTTGGTTGATAACTTTAAAGCAGATCTTTATAAGCAATGTTTATCTAAAAGGAATAGCCCCAATTAAAATCGAAGAGGGAAAATAAACTGGTTTTGGTTTATTAAAGTATTTAAGCCAAATATTTTGGGTGCATTTCAAATTTTCGCTTTACATAGAAATTTAGTTTTTAAATTTACGGAACTAAACCCATTAAATTATGAATAAGCAAGAATACCTGGAAGCAGCCGAAAGACGATATAACGAACTTGATCGGCTTAATCTCATT
>DATKQQ010000100.1:0-6616 GCA_035532615.1 Hanamia sp. | reverse complement strand
CATTATCCTATTGGCATGTTTGGGCAGATGATGAAGGCGTTAGTCACCAAACCAGTGTTGAACTGACCTCCTTCAAGAAAGAAAGTATGGGAGGTGGTGCATCTCCGCAATGGAATAATCATATACTCACTTCTTCGGCTCATGTATTATTTTCTGAGATGCCGGCAGGCTGGATTGGTTTGTGGCATGAGAATCCAAAACCACAATGGATTGTACCTTTATCGGGACGATGGTTTGTAGAAACAATGGATGGGAAACGGGTAGAAATGGGAATTGGCGATATTTCTTTTGGAGCTGATCAAAATACAAAATCTGATGAAAAAGGCCATATGGGCCACATTTCCGGAACCATTGGTCAACAGCCTGTAAAGCTGATGATTGTTCAACTTATTGATCATAAATGGATTGGTGCAAAACCAGGTGAACTTTAAAATTCAAGGCACACCTTCAACTTTTTTTAAAAATAAAAATTTCGGTTATTTGCCTGCTTTGCCGGTAGCCTGTCTGTCCGTTAGGCAGGACAGGTTACTTTACAACAAGTTTTTACCAAGAAGAAATTGTAGAATAAACTACCAAAATGTTGTTGCCTCGTCTCGAACCTTTCAATAGATGTTGAAGATAAAGAAGTGATCGCTCTGTATTTTGCGAACAGAAGAATTCTATACCAAGATCATTTGGGTTTATAAGTTAAAAAAGTTTATAACGAAAGTAAAGCAATCTGACTACCGGCAAAGACAGTCAAAAAAGCGCGATTTATATTTTGCACACGACTAACTCAAATAAAATAAAAAACAAAAATATGTTAATCTCGAAAAACGAATTGTATGAAATAAGAATGTTAAAACCAATCTAATTAGTGGTCAATTAAATCGGCTTAAGGTTCCTGATGATCTCACTGCTTCTTTTTGGAACAATCATTGTAGAATGTTTGTAAAAATCTTCTTTTATGAATAAAAATATCAAGGTGCTGGTTGGATTCAGTCTTAAAGAAGCCGATGGTGAAATCGGCAAAATAGAAGACTTTTATTTCGATGACATTTCCTGGAAAATCAGGTATCTGGTTGTAAAAACAGGGAATTGGTTCACCGGCCGTAAAGTACTTATCTCGCCTAAATCTTTGCAAAAACCTGATTGGGAAAATGAAGAATTTAGTGTAAATCTTACTAAAGAACAAATTAAAAATAGTCCGAACATTGATACAGATAAGCCTGTATCACGCCAACAGGAGGAGCAGCTTTATAGCTATTATCCATGGGGCACATATTGGGGCAGCGACCCTCACGAACATGGAGCAGGAATATTTGGAGCAATGCCAAGTAAACTTTACAACAGCAAGGTAGAAGATGCCACTTCCGGCAATGCGGTGGCTGAGCAAGAGAATAACGACCACCATTTAAGAAGTACTGAAAATGTCACCGGGTATAAAATTCATGCCACGGATGGCGAAATTGGGAAAGTGGTTGATTATATATTTGATGATTCCACCTGGGAAATCAAATATTTGGTAATAGAATCAGGCACCTGGCTCGACAGCAGAAAAGTGTTGTTAGCCACGCAATGGATCCGCGAAGTGAATTGGGATAATTCAGCCGTAATAGTAGGTGTAAGTCTTGCTGAAGTGAAAAACAGTCCTGAGTTTGATATAGATCAGGTTTTAAATGAATCATACGAGCGCAGTCTTTATGATTATTATGGCAAGCCAGGAAGAAGCTGAGAAATGATGAATAAAAAATAAAAAAGTATGGGATCAGTAAAGCAACAAAAAATCAAAAACGTGATTAATAAAAACATTTGAGAATTTTAAATTCAGATCCCATTAGTGCCAATATCTCAATTCTACAATCAGTTTTTTTTCGGTTCGAAAACAGATTCCTTTAAATTTCTCAATCAAATGATCGTTTTGGTTGGTTATAGAAATTTGATAAAGTCCCGTAGATTTTTCCATTATGAATTTCCTTTGCTTCTGCGGTAAGCACGTCGCCAACATGGGCCGGTTTTATGAAATTAATTGAAGTATCTAATGCGAGTAATAAGTTATTACGGTTATTACAAGCGAATGCAAAGGAACTGTCAGCAAATGAAAAAGTAATTCCACCATATACAATTCCAAACCCGTTTAGCATTTCATTTCTAATGGTCATTTTTATTTTACTGTAACCTTCTTTAATATTTAAAATTTCAGATTCACACGGATATCCCCACATAAGGGAAACTTTCACTTCTCATGCCCTGTTTAGAAGCTTGATTATGATCAGTATAACTGCTATCACCAAAAGAATGTGGATGAATCCGCTTGCGACAAAGCCGCCAAGAAAAGTAATTGCCCAAATAATGATTAGGATTACTGCGATAATGTAAAGAATGTTACCCATTGTTATAGATTTTAATTGAAAAAAAGTGATAAAAAAATTATGCAAAAAAAAGATTGAATTCAAAAAGACTAGTTGTTTAAAAGGATTCGGATGCGGGTAACATTTCTCGTTTATAAAAGCGAAATCTGCATCGCGTCGCGATTTTTCATTTTTCTATTTAAGCGGCTGTATATTCAGTCTGCATTTTTTTCGCCTTTATCCCCGTGTTTTACAATATCCCCGGATTTAAATAATATTGGTTCCAGGGTTTCTTTCCATTTTGGTAATTTACGAAGCAGGAATTCCAGGCCCATTCCGAAATGTTTAAACTCTTCTCCTTGTGCATCTTCCATAATTGCTTTGGCATCCGCATCTTTTTCAACCGATATACGTTGCTGATACCAGTTAATAGCGTCTGATTCTTCGGTTAATGACGCAAACATTCTCGCAAGTGTCCTCGTTTCTTCACTGAGTTCCTGAGGCGGTTCATGATACTGATTAAAGCCCATGTGATGTAAATTTAAAAGTGAATTAATTATCTATTTTGTGTATCAATAATTATTCCAATGTAGATTCATGAATTTTTTTAAGCTTAAATGCAACAGGGTAAAATATCACGTAAGCTACAGTCACCAGGTCACTGCTGATCCTTTAACAGCCGACAGTGCCTGGACGAGTATTTCCACCACCTCCAAAGAGTACACTTTTGCGAATCTTTCGTCCGGTACTAAATTCTGGGCACGGATCATTGAAGTGGGTACTAAAGACCAGGTGTCTTACAGCGAGCCTCCAAGCCGCATTACTCAGTTAAACATCAACTAAGAAATCAACATATACAGGTTATTAAGGGCCGCCCGATGAAGGTGGTTTTTTTATTTTGGTTTAAATTGATATAAGTTGACGCCTTGCCCCGGTACTTCCGGTGCGGATTAGCTTGTTGTATAGTGGCTTTTCAATAGTATTTAATATAAAATTGACATACAAATAAAAGCCGGTCTTCCGGCTTTTATTTAATGGCGGCATAAAAAATTATACAGTTTCCTCTGCTGCCTCGTAGTTTACGCTATTCTCTGCAATTTTTGTCAGCTTTTCATTGGTTTCTTTTTCTTCTTCCAGCGTCTGTGCAAGCGTATCAGCAATTTCAACGAGGCCGAGCGTAACCGCCAGTTGATGGAGGCCGCCGTATGTAGCTATTTCGTAGTGCTCTACTTTTTGTCCGCCCAATATCAACCCTACATCACGGGTGCTGGTTCCATCTTCAGTATCGCCAATGATTCTTTCGCACTCTTTAGTAATGCCCTCCATTGAATCGCATTTTTTTGACTGTGCTTTTTTGTCCAGCGATTCAAATACATCTTCCAGTCGCGTAACGTGAGTTTTTGTAACTTCAAGGTGCTCGGCAAAAGCATCCTGAAGCTCAGAGGAGGTAGCTGCATTTTTCATTTTGGGTAATGCCTTTACCAAAAGCTTTTCTGCATAATAGATGTCTTTGAGTTCATCAATAAAAAATTCTTTTAACCTGCTGTCAGTGGCTCCTTCGCCTGCGGAAGAAGATGCGTTTTTTGTTGTCTTTGTTGGTGAGTTCATTTTATATGTTTTTAATAGTTAACAATATTGAATTTCTAATAAATACCGTGCCATATTATGATGTTTATAAACCTTCACAAAACAATAAATGAACAGAAGGATAAGAGCAGCCTGAAAGCCTTAACGAGCAAACGTTTGATGAAACGCTAAATAAAAATCATGATTATTTGCCTGTCTTTGCCGGTAAGTAGGTTAGCTTACTGCAAACCTTCCAGGTTTTAAAATCTGGCAGGTTTTATGAAGGATGATTTAGGCAAAAGAAAAATAAAAATCTCTGTTATTTATTCGTTTACTATAATCGCCTCCATTTCTTTATCGGTAATAAAACACCAGAAAGTCTCGTATTCAGCGGGGTTAATGACAGGATTATTTTTTTCAATTGCCGGAGAAATCTGTAGCAGCGCTTCCCGTAAATTTTCGTAGGGGCGGTAGCCGGTGAGAATAATTCCCTGTTGACTTCTTTTTATAATAAAAGTGGGAAACCTTTTTACCTGCTGGTATTGTACTTCATGAAGATCGTTGCGAAACGCTTCCAGCGCATTGTCTTCCTTTAATTGTTGCCTGAAAATCGTTGCACTAAAATTATAACCTTCTTCATGCGAAAGCCTATCTGCTATATCTATCAGAACATTTCCTTTGGCAATATTCTCGCCTCTTATCATCACAGCTTCGCGCAAAAGCCTCAGGTACCTGGCACCTGCTTCACCTGATTGCATTGATGCATTTTTCATAGCAATGCACGCTGGATAAGAAGACGCAGGTGGATCTTTCATCCATATATTAGCATCCATCGGCATTCCTGATACATATTGCGCGTGCATCCACACCGGGCCCATTTGTATCGGACGGCTTACAGAATTGATTTCATCGTGATAATTGTCCCATCCCGGCAACAGGCCACCCATGCAATAACGCCAGTTGATTTGGCCATTATATTCATATTGAATTTTGCGAAGTTGCGGCTCCATGGCCCAGCTCCAGCAACAAAGCGGATCAGTAAAGTATATAATCTCTAACTGATCCGCTGTTGATGGTGGTGTATGTTTATTTTGTTGCCTTTTTATGTCCACCGGTTTCTGAGTGTTTCGCGTTATTAGCATCTTGTCTGTTTGAACCTTTTGTCTTATCGGAAACGTTTGAAGGCTTATTCCAATGCATTTCTTTTGTAGGAGATGCACTGTCAACTTCTTTCTTTTTGGCCTTTCCTACCTTTGCGTTCATTTTTTCAACTTGTTCTTCAGTTCGATTGGTTCCTTTTGCTTTTTGATCGAGCAGGGCATTGGTTTCCATTACATGTTTTATGGGGTCTTCAATGTACTGCCAGGTTTCTTTATCTTGCGTAGTCTCGCCCTGGTTCCATGGGCCGCGGGTGTTGCTGCCGTTGCTCATGTTGAAGTATAAATTACTATATTTAGGATCGCCGTGCAAAGTGCCCATCGGAAAATTAGGCTTGATGCTTTCCAATGCTGCTTCAAACACTTGATAGTGTGCAATCTCCCTCGTCATTAAAAAAGTGAGCGTCTCTTTTATATAAGGGTCCGGGGTATATTGCAATAAATATTCGTACATCATTTTTGCCCTTGTTTCTGCTGCCATGTCAGAACGAAGGCCTGATGTTAACTCGCCTTGTGCATCGCCGTTTATATAAGATGCGGTCCATGGCACTCCCTGGCAGTTGGTATAAGCAGGGCCTCCGCCGGTATCTACCAAAAACTGGTTCGCTATCATTCCCTGGTGAATCATATTTTCTTTGGCGGCCTTACCATCAAGCAATTGCATGATGTCAGCATTTTCTGCAGCATTTTTCAGATCGCCGTTGATACCGGTGAGCAACATTTGTATCGTAGCCCCCACGATTTCAAGATGGCTGAATTCTTCGATGGCAATATCCATCAGCATATCATACTTATCAGGATGAGGTTTTTTAGCGCCGAATGCTTGCACAAAATAACGAAGCGCCGCTGCCAGCTCGCCGTTAGCGCCGCCAAATTGTTCTAATAATAAAGTAGCAAAAGCAGGATCTGGTTTTGATACACGTGCGTTGTATTGAAGGTCTTTTATATGGTAAAACATTTTGATTGGGTTTATGGGTTTAAAAAAATGAATTGACAATTTTGAATAATTTCAAAATCTCTTTTATCAGTCAAATCAATTTACATGCCTATATAAAATAAGTTAGCGCCGGTATCATATTGTGTAGAAAATGCCACACTTTTTTGTGTGGAATTCAGTCCCATTAAAAATTGAATAAACTGTGTGAACCACTGATTAAAGGGATTAACCGGTTGTACTTTTTTTTACTTCTGAATTATTTTTACTGGCAATCAGTTAATCTGCAAACCTGCCAGGTTTTTAAAACATCGAACCGGTGTTGCCTACTTTACCAACCTTGGGATGGTAGCTGTCGGCCGGCCTAAACGGACTTTTGGGAAGCAAATAAAACTTCTTTCATTTTGTCAATATGTACCTGGATGATATCTGCTTTTTCTTTATAGCTTTTTGCAAATGTTGAAAATCCTCTTTTAGTATTATCATTCTTCATTTTCTTCAATAGCGTTTTGCGTTCTTCCATAATTCGTAAAGCAGTCCATAAAGTAGATTCAAATATCTCTCCCTGTTTAATAACTAAATCTTTCTCTGAATAAGAATGCCCTATGTGGCAGCGATAACGGTCAACC
>DATKQQ010000099.1:0-14729 GCA_035532615.1 Hanamia sp. | reverse complement strand
AGTGTGCCAGTGATAACTATGCGGTCGTAACAACCAAGTATGCCGCTGATTTTTTCGCAATATCTTTGAGTAAGTGATTCCATAATATTGGAAAGTTAAATGTTTTCCTGTTTAGTTCCGGCTTGTCCGGCTTAGGTAAATGCCATTTAAATGATCAAAGTCACCATCTATGGTAATTAAGACAGCATTAGCAACTTTAGAAGTAGCTGCAATCCAAAGGTCATTTTTACCCATAGTGATTGAACGTCCTAATTGATTACGAGGTAACTTATTTTTCGAATAAGAATCCATCTCCGCATATGCATCCAATAATTGACTATCGCTTGAATTAATATCGAGTACTACAAGGTTACTTAGCCAACTTTTAATTAATTAACGGTATAAAAATAGGTCAAATTTCAATAATCAAGGGCATCAATAAGATTACGGTCAACCTGCCAACTATTGGAAAGTTATCATGACTCTTCATTCTCAAAACTTCCTGAACAAACTTTCCAAATCTTTTCCGGAACATTTCAATTTTATTTTCTCCTGCATTTCACCTTGTCAAAAATCCAATACGTAAGTTTGGTGGATAAGATGCCCAAACCTGCGCCAGCGATCACTTCAGATAAATAGTGCTCTTTATTATATATCCTTAGCGTACCGACACCTGCTGCTATAAGATAACCGCTGTAGCTCAATAATTTGTTGCTTTGCTTCAATTCCTGGTGTAAGATTTCAGCGCCCCGAAAAGCATTCGCCGTATGTCCTGATGGGAATTCGGTATTTGAATTTGTATTAAATCCTTTAATGTTACGCGAAACTAACCTCATTCCATAACCAATGCCACCAGTAATAATTATTGAGCCTGCATCTATGATAAGATGTTCCCTGAAGCTATGAGCAGTGTTGACATGTAAGGCATCCATAAGATAAATTGAAGCAGAAGGAGCCCACATCAGGTAATTCTCAGCATTGGTGTGAAAGCCCGGATAATTTTGCTGCACATGAGCCATTATAGTATTATCCAGTTTCGAAATGTCAGTTACAAAAGGTTTTAGTGCTCCATATCCTATAAATGCGACAGGTATTATAAGTGCAGGAGGTTTCAGATAATGGTTGTGGCAATTTTCTTTTTGTAAAACACTACTGTCGGGAGTATTTGAGATATGAGAAGTATCCTGTCCGTATAATGTACCGGAACAAAAAATAAAAAAGAGGGATAGTAAGAATAAGCAACATCTTTCTTTTCTCATCTTCAAATGTATTTATAAATACTTAAAATAAAATCCTCGTATTTACTGTACTGTTATAAACCCTGGCGAATGCTTTTTAAAAGAATGGTAAATAACGGAATCAAATATACATTGATGTATGCAATGCGGATATCTTTTTACTTTATGAGCAGCAAGTACAAATTTGATGACAGCGAAGGTGTGTATTTTATAACATCTACAGTTGTAGAATGGATAGAGGTGTTTTTTGCAAAAAGTATTTTCGAAAAGGAATTTCTACTATATATCCGAACTCTTTTTAATCAAATTGGCAACCCATATATCGTCATCAGTATTTACAGAGGCAATCCATTCTTCATCTGTTAATGAAGTTCTGTAACGGATTAAGGGCAATGCATCAGACCCTGCTAAATTCCTGAATTTTTTACTTTTTCCAATTATAATATCATTGATGGCCTCAGCAACTACCTCTGGCTGTATTTGCCTTTTAAGGGAAGCCCCATAAAAGCCACTAACTCTTTTGACACGGGGATAATTAGCGCTTTTTGAGCTTTTGCCTTTTGAAAAAATAGGAGTAGCAATAACTCCTGGCTCAACTATAGCAATCCTTATATTGTAAGACTGTACCTCCTGCGCGAGGCTCCCGCTTAACGCCTCTACTGCAGCTTTAGAGGCGCAGTAACCGCTTTGGAATTGCATGTATATTCTTCCTAAGATAGATGTGTTGTTAATGATACAACCTGCTTTTCTTTCGCGCATAGAAGGTAATACAGCCCGGATACACCTTAACGTTCCAAAATAATTTGTTTGCATTTCTTCTTCAAAAGAATGAATCGGTAATTCTTCTACCGGCCCGGCTTGCGAAACACCCGCATTATTTATGAGCACATCTATAAATCCTTCTTTTTTTAGGACACTTCCAATTCCATTATTTACAGATGCATCATCATTTACATCCATAGTAATGATATTTATAGGAAGGTTTTCTTTTTCTGCCGGATTTTGTAACTCCGGTGATTTTTGCGGGTTTCGCATAGAGGCATATACTTTATGACCTTTTCGGGCTAAGGTTATAGCGGTAGAAAAACCGATTCCTGTACTTGTTCCGGTAATAAATACTATTGCCATAATATTTGCTTTATTTTATTTGAGGTAATTAAAGTTTTGCGATCCGCTGGCAGCGTTTGTATTTTCGAATGTACGAACACTCGTAATCTTTTGGAAGAATTATTTTTTCTCCCGGATATTGATTATCTATAACGTGTTCCTCTGCATTTTTTACAATAAAGCAATAAATACCCGGGATTTTTATTTTTGATTTATAGCAATGCTTATACGAAAGTAGAAACAGGCAAAGGTTTTTATTTCACTTATTAATGTAAGTGAAAGTAAGAAGGGACATTATATTTTTTTAAATGTAACCAGCGTTTCTTCTGTTGAATTATTTACATTTTCCAATTTCTTTTTTGATTATCTTTCTGCCTGAAAAATTATTCTATTATTACTTTAATTTATCAATTTCATGAGAGGCTTAATGATGGATTATCAACTCACTCTTCCCACGATACTTAGAAGGGCAGAAAGTTTATTTGCAAAAAAAGAAGTCGTTACCCGCCTTCCGGATAGAAGTATCCACCGCTATACTTACCGCGATTTTGCGAAGCGTACAAAAAAATTAGCAGTAGCACTTCAAAAGCTTGGCGTAAAGCAAGGCGACAGGGTGGCAACTCTCAGTTGGAATCATTACCAGCACCTGGAGGCTTATTTTGCTATTCCTTGTATGGGAGCGATTGTGCATCCCTTAAATATCCGATTAAATCCTGAAGACCTGGGTTATATCATTAATCATGCGGAAGACAAAATAATCATAGTAGATCAGGTTTTGTTGCCCTTATTTGAAAAATTCAAAAATAATATCAACGTTTCCAATGTCATTGTAATTCCACAAATTAATGAGCCATTACCGAAGGGGTACTTAAATTATGAAGAGGTGGTAGCAAGCGGTGATGAGCCGCAATTCGAAGCTTTTGAAGGAGATGAAAACACTGCTGCATTTCTGTGTTACACTTCGGGAACTACCGGGAAACCAAAAGGAGTTATGTATTCCCACCGCTCGATCATGCTCCATAGTATGGCATTTCTTTTAAATTGCGTAGGTATGGGCACCTTTGAAAATGATGTGCTGCTGCCTATAGTTCCCATGTTTCATGCCTGCGCCTGGGGCTTTCCATATAGTTGCGCATTTGTCGGAGCTACCCAGGTATTTCCCGGCCCCTATCTTGATGCGGAAAGTTTATTGGATCTTTTTGAATCTGAAAACGTAACACAGACCGCCGGTGTGCCTACGGTAATGATGAGCGTTTTAAATATGCTGGATACAGATCCTGATAAATACAAACTTTCATTACGTTCCATAACAATTGGTGGTTCTGCAGCTCCACGCTTTTTAGTTAAATCTTTTGATGAACGCTATGGTATAAAAGTACTCCATTCCTGGGGCATGACAGAAATGTCTCCTCTGGGCAGCACTGCAGTTATGACCAGCAAAATTCAAAAATCACTAAAGGAAGAGCAATACGACTATATGATGAAACAAGGGCTGCCCGCACCTTTTGTGGAAATTCGCGGAAGCAATGAAGAAGGATTTATCCCATGGGATGGAAAGACGATGGGCGAGTTGGAAGTACGCGGCCCGTGGGTAGCTGCTTCTTATTACCGCGATCCGGAAGTGAAAGAAAAATTTACGTCTGATGGTTGGCTTAGAACAGGAGATATCGTTACAATAGATGATGACGGGTGTATTGCCATAAGGGACCGAAGCAAAGATGTTATCAAATCCGGAGGGGAATGGATCAGTTCGATTGCGTTGGAAAATACTTTGATGGAACACCCTTCCGTGTTGGAAGCTGCTGTGATTGCAGTTCCTGATAACAAATGGATTGAGCGCCCCTTTGCCTATATAGTTCCTAAAGAGGGAAAGACTGTTTCGCCAGGCGAAGTAAAGGAATTTCTTACGGGCAAGTTTGCAAAATTCTGGATTCCCGATGAGTATGCCATCATCAATGCCATACCTAAAACTTCTGTAGGTAAGTTCATGAAATCTGCACTCAGGGATTTGTATGAAAAAGAACATTCAACCTCCCATTAATTATTAATCATTGAGAGCCTGGTACACCATCGGAACGAACGTTTTATCAGCATCAGCTACATGGGGTCCCCACATTTGTTGGTAAAGCAACATGATCATATCTTCTTTAGGATCTACCAGGTAAGACGTGGAAAATACGCCACCCCAACCGTAAGTGCCGCCCTGGCATGGTGTTAACCTGCTTCCATTTTTAGAAATGATGAAAAAACCAAAACCAAAACTATTCAGCCAGGCATTCTCTCCGATATTGGGATGCAGGTCACCAATTTGGTTCATAGTCATCATACGCACAGTATTGGGTCCGAGTAATCGAACGCCATTATAAGTGCCGCCATTCAAAAACATCTGTAATAAAATCGCATAATCATGAATGGTAGATGACAAACCACCACCGCCGGAAAAATAATTATTTTTTTCAAGTGGATAATTCATATCGAGAGCACCGTCAAACACAGTTGCCTGCTTTTTTATTACCCCGGTAGAATCCTGCAAGAAAAAATTTACAAGCCTCGAAGCTTTACTTTGCGGTACATTGAAGTAAGTATCTTTCATACCAAGCGGTTGAAAAATTTTCTTCGTAAAAAATCCTCCAGTGTCATTCCGGACCATTTCTCAATTAAATATCCTAATACGTCCATATTCAATCCGTACATCCATTTTTCACCGGGTTGAAAAAGTAACGGCAACGTACCGAGGCGGGTCATCGCATCAGCAAGAGTCTGGCCATTTACTCCAACGCCGCCTGTTATTTTATTTTTTGCATAGATAGCATCTGCTTCTTTACTGCCGATTGCCGGGTAACCGATGCCCGAGGTATGAGTGAGCAAATCAAAAATAGTAATTTCTCGTTTAGCCGGTACCGTTGTATATGAGGAGTCTTTTGGATCGAAGGTATTCAATACTCTTTCATTGGCGAAGGAGGGTATGTATTTGGAAACAGGATCGGTTAGTGAAAATTTTCCTTCTTCCCACAACATCATTACTGCTGTTACGGTAACAGCCTTGGTTTGCGAAGCAATCCGGAATATCCCATTTTTATCAAGAGGTTCTTTGGTAACCGGATCATTATACCCGTATGCTTTATAAAAAACAATTTTCCCGTGACGGGCTATCAGGGCTACCGAACCATTGACCCAATTTTTCTTTACCCATTCTTTCATACCCGAATCAAGGGTAGTAAGCCGTGCAGCAGAAAAACCACCTGCAGCAGGAGCCGCTTCAGTAAGTACTTTTGGTTGTGTTTGAGCAGTGCTGGTATAAGTGATTAAAATAAACAGCATGAAAAGGATAACAAAATAACGATGCATGGCTTTTAATTTTTGGATTATCAAAAATAGGGATTTAATTAAACTGAAAAAGGGTGTATGAGTAAATATTATATTGAATAAATGAAATGGAAAATGTTTTTACTTGCTATATCAGGACAATTTTTTATTTACCTTTCCTGCTAATAAATTATTGAGTTATTATTTTAGAAACTAAGAAAATCTTTAATAGATGAGACTAAAAGATAAAATTGCCCTTATTACCGGAGGGGCTAATGGAATAGGACTTGCGACTGCTGAACGTTTTGCCAAAGAAGGAGCTAAAATTATTTTGTGGGATATATCTGAAAGAGGAAATGATGTAGTTGAGGAATTAAAAAAAGATGGTCATGAAGCGATATTTAAAAAAGTTTCAGTAACAAGCGAAGATGAAGTAAAAAAAGCGGTGGCTGAAGCACACGATCATTTTGGTCGTATTGATATCCTGATCAACAATGCGGGCATTACTAAAGACAGGACCTTACTAAAAATGTCGAAGCAGGAATGGGACGATGTGATAGCTGTAAACCTGACAGGTGTTTTTAACTGCACACAGGCGGTAGCGCCAATTATGAAAGAACAAAATTATGGTCGCATCGTTTCAGCCTCTTCCAATGTGGCCATCCGCGGAAATTATGGACAGACTAATTATGTAGCGACGAAGTCGGCTATTATAGGAATGACCAAGGTATGGGCTATGGAGTTGGGGCGTTTCGGAATCACCGCCAATTGCATTGCGCCCGGATTTATTCATACCGCCATGACAGATGCCATGCCCGAAGAAATTCGCAAACAAAGCCTTCCCACTATACCTCTTGGCAAATGGGGTGTTCCGGAGGATATTGCCAACGGATATCTTTATCTCGCCTCTGATGAAGCATCTTTTGTAAGCGGGATTTGCCTGACCATTGATGGCGGAGCAGCGAGATAGTTGTTTCAAATCTTGTATATTTTTATTGCCTTTTATAGTTAAGGACGATTTTTTTATTCAGAGATTTCGATTCGTTAACCCAAAAAGGAAGGAGATTCTGGCATTATATATCGTCTTGCTTAATTGATTATAAATATCATAAAAAAGAGATAAAGTTGCGCAATATCCTGGTATTTAAAAAGATGCGAAAATTCGCTCCAGTCGGGTAATTCAGGTGGGAGATCAGGCATGAATTAAAATTATTTATCTTTTGTTTCCATTAAAGTCTTTATAATCCAATAATTCCATTCCGGATTTCTAATTGAGGAATATCTACAGCAACTTTTCTGTTATACCTTTTTACAAGAATATTTATTGATATCATTCTTTTCTTTCTTATTTAATATTTATTTCTCTATTTCTCATTTCCTGCACTACTTTTCTCTAAAACCTTCCAGCATTTTATATTTTTGTTTTTTAAATTGAATTGTAATTTTATCCAACCACCAATCCTGCATGAGCAAACTTATCAATCCTAAAATATCTATTGCAGCAATACCCGACCATTTATTAATCAACAATGCAAAAGGAAAATAGATCGCAGCAACAACCGCAAAAATAATAAGTGAATACATCCATTGTGCCGCGCCGGTTCCCTGATAATTGAATGTAGCACCTTTACTTAGATCTAAACCTTTATAATTTAATGTTCCAATGAATCCTGTGAGTACCGCGTGGATTCCGATATTAAAAAGCCATGATGCGAAAAATATAGGAATTAGTTTCCAACTGATAAAGCCATAGAGTAAACTGAGTAAAAACGAAATCGTGCTAAATGAAATTAATAAAGTCATTTTGCCTTTTATGTAGGTTCGGATGCGAATATTACTACTCATCATTCCGTCGAAATGACTGCTTTGCCAGGCAAAAAGAAATTGGCCAAAACTGACCATAAACATTCCTGTAACAAAAATAGATGCGATAAGTACAACGTCAAGACGTCCACTTGCAAAATATTCGGGCCTGTAAAAAATATAACCATAAAATAGAAATATAACAGAAAGAAGCAAAAGCGTTCGCGGTCTTTTATTTCTTAAAATAAGTTTAATGTCTATTGCCATCAGATCGCCATAAGTGCCAAATCTTTGCAGCCAGCTATAATTAGTTGATTTCTTTTCTCCTGATGATTTATCTAAATTTTCCAGGTAAAAATTATTCCGTAAAAACCGGCTGTTATTATACCAGGCAGCAATTACCACCGCTAAAAAAACAATACAAACCAGGGGTGTTTTTATTACAAAAGTAAATAGAGAAACAGACCAGCTTCTCAAAGAAAAGATGTGGAAATAATCAGCCGCAATTACCAAAAGAATGACAAGAAAAAAACCTATAAGCCACCATTGACTTAATATCGTTTTTCTTTTGATGAACAACACAAGGAAGTGATTAAAAAATGCAAGACTGAAAATGCTTATAACCAATGCAAGAGAAACCAATGAACCATATTTCACTCCAATTACCGAAATAATAAAAGGTAAAAAAATAAAGAAGGGTAAAAAAATAAATATGGAGAAAAGGGAGCGCACGTTTAAAAACCTACCAATTTACTTCGCCTGATGTTTTGAGTTAGATAAGGAAGAACTGCAAGCGTTGGCAGATCCTGCATAATAAAGTGCATGATAATATCAAAAGAACAATAGTAAAGGATCAGGCCCAGGAAAACACGAATTACATCCTGCCCAGTGAAGCTTCTGATAATATCTTTTCTAAAGAAAATCCCAGGAGAATAGCTAACCCCGTCAGGTACAAAACAAAAAAACCAATAATGATTTGCATGGTCACATTTCTTCCTGCACTGCGGCTTCGCCAAAAGGATTTCCATTGATGTTGTAATAATGTATAAATCTCAAATTAGTTTTGCGGTGACAAGATAATAATAAAATAAATGATATTAAAAGTTTCTCCGCCCCGAAAGAGGGTTCTTTTAAGTTGAAAGACTTTCTGAGAGGTTGTCAATTTTGGTACATTCAATAGTAATCGGAATGGATGTTCTTGCAAACTCGGAACAATTATTTTACTTTTAGGAAAAATTTTAAATGGAAGAGTTTTTAACTCTTCCATACTAAATAAACTTTCCTTTTAGCCTCGCGCCTATATTACCGAAGCCATCAATTATGCAGCAATTAACAGACTTTTTAAATCAATTTGAAACGGTGAATATTAGCAGGCGTCAACTGCTTCCCTGGTGGATGAAATTTTTTTGTTGGCTTTTTATGATATTCGGAGTTGCGGCAATTGTTTGTTTGTTTTTAGGGCTATTTGGTATTTCTGAAAACCTGTATTTATATGGCTTTGATACAAACGAGCCATTATCAGTTACCGGTCTTATCATTATAATTGTTGGGGCATTCAAGGGGGTAGCCGCTTTTTCTTTATGGTTCGAAAAAGATTATGCTATTATATTAGGCACTATTGATGCCATAATTGGAATTATAATGTGCGTTATTTTTATGACAGTTTTACCTTTTTTTATTCAGAACTTTCATCACACGATTAGGTTAGAATTGCTATTGCTGATTCCTTATTTAATAAAATTGAATAGCATTCAACCGGAGTGGAAAGCATAATTTTTTTTCAAAAATGTTTTAGCTTTATAATATTTCAAAAACAATTATCCAGCACTATTCAAATTCAATCTCCCTCACACTTTTCACAGGCTTTTCACCTTTCTTTTCGAGTACAGCCTGAACTGTATATATTCCTACTTTTTCGGGAGTTTCACAATTGATAGAAATTGTTTTTTTTCCGTAAGAAGGTATCGTTAAAGGTTTTGATTGATCTAAAATAATTTTACCCTCTTTTACTATTTGTAAATGCACCTTGCCACTCCATCCGGGCGCCAGATCATTGATAGCAATGATATTGAATTGGTGCCGTTTACCGGTTTCAATTTTATTTCCCCATTCATCCAGCATAAGGCCTACCGGTGAAAACGAGTCAGGCATATATTTCAGAAATGCTTTGTTGTATTCTATTTTTGCCGAGTTCGTAAAAAAATCGCTCGTTTGCCCGTCGGGTCTTGAATAACCCAAAGCTGTAAAGATCAATACACCCGCGGCTTTCCGATGACAACGCCAAAACTCTGTTTCTGCAGCCATATAAGTGGCGTATAGATGCCAACGCTGCGCAGTGGTTGAATGATCACCTAATAAATTTTTATAAAGCTGCTCAGTTAATGTGGTGGGAGCACCATCCCTGTTGAGCCACAGCCATCCATACTCGTTAATAATTACAGGAAAGGATTCATGATTTGTATATTGATTCCCTTCGGGGATTACGCTTGCTTTTGCAATATCTTTCAATTTAAAATCAGAATTTTGAAAATGGTAAGGATGTGATTCAAACACATCGCCTGGTGCACGATGTGTAGAATAACTATTATCCCAGGGACGATTTGAAAGATCCAGATTCCTTACTTTCCAAACAGCTTTTCCTGTTTCATCAGTTTTGCAATTATCGCCTACGGTTTCGTTGCTGGCATCCCAAATAACTATCGAAGGATGGTTCCAGCTATCCTTTATCCATTCGGTGTATTCTTTTACCAATTCAGGCGCTTTCAATTCTTTTGGCCACACATTCCATCCAATACCTCCATACCAAACCGGGAATTCATCTTGGATAAGAAAACCTTCTTCGTCAGCAATACGGTACCATTCATCAGGAGCCAAGCCTATACAATATCGCAAACTGTTCCAATGAAATTTTTTAAAGCTCTTATGCAGGTCTCGTACCCATGTAGAATCCCATGGTAAATTTTTACATGCTGAATCTTCAAAAAACCGATATAGAGTAATGTTACTTCCTCTCATAAAATAAGGTTTCCCATTTAAAACCGCTTTTTTTGTAATGGGATCAAAATGAAATTCCCTCATTCCAAAACGTGTAGTATAGGTATCTGCTTCAGTATTTACTTCAAGATCATATAAGAAGGGATCTTCGGGAGACCAAAGATGACAATCCTTTATAGGAATGGTAACATAAACTAAAGTGTCATTGCCTGATGAAGAAAGTTTTATTTCCTTTTTCAATTCACCTGTTATTTTCCCTGATGTAACTTCTTTAATTTGAAAAGTAAGTTCAGATATTTTAGCGTCACCGGAATTCTGCAGATCAATTTGTAAGCGTACTTGTTTTTTAACTATATCCGGAATCGTTTGTACACGAACGATATGAGGAGTCCCTGAAAGTATCAGTTTTACATCATCATAAATACCGGGAATATAATGCTCTTTCTCAAAATCAAAACCCCTTGGTATAGATGCAGGAACCGCATCCGGACTTGATCCTACACGAACCAGGATTTCATTTAAACCTTCTTTAATTGCGTTTTTGACATTAAAATACCCGGGTGTAAAGCAGGGGAGATGCTCTCCTAAATTAATACCATTCAGAAAGACTTTGGTTCCAAACATCGCTTTAGAGATCTTGAGAATAGCTACTTCAGGGATGGTACTATTAATTGTAAATGTACGGCGATACCAAAAGGCTTCTCTCAACGGATCCGATTGGGAGACACTTCGTCTATCCCTGACTGTCGGTCCTACATTTTCAAATGCAGGAACGGATAAAGAAACCAATCCCGGAACGGGAACTGTGTGATCAAAATTTTCAGGAATCGTATCCATTGAGCCTTCAGCTATTTGCCAGTTCCCATCTAAAGAGATCGCATTTCTTTTAGAAACATTTTGAGAATATGCCGGCGAAAATGTAACTGAAATTAAAATGATTGTTGCAAGAATGGTTTTCAAATATTTATTTTTAAGTCTTAAAAAAAGTTGCCCGATAAAACTATGAAATTATGTTTCAATTTTATTATTTGATTTATTCTTAGGCAGAGAGGTGACATCTTTTTAAAAGGCGTCAACTCTTGAATGTGATTCGATTTTATCAATCATCTGTTTATTTTTTTCTCATTAGTCTAAAGCATTAAAAACTTATTTATGTTAATCTTGAGTTAGAAAATTAATTAAAGTAAACAGTAAATAAGAAATAATATCAAAGAGATGACAAAAATGGCATTGTATTAGTACATTAAATATTTAAACACATTACTATGAAAAAGATTCTATTCATTTCTGCAATTCTTCTAAGTGCATTTTGCTTTAAAGCCAAATCGCAGATTAGAGTTAATGTCAATATAGGTGTTCAACCGGATTGGGGACCTGTAGGTTACGATTATGCAGATTATTATTATTTGCCTGACCTGGGCGTTTATTATGATGTACCGCGCCACTTATTTGTTTATTATGACTTTGGACAATGGAATTTTGCGGCATCCCTGCCTCCCAGGTTTGGACATTATGATCTTTACCATAGTTATAAAGTTGTGATCAATCAGCGGGATCCATGGTTGCGTAATGCTTATTATCGTTATCATTACAGGTCTTTTGGAGGGCGGCATCAGCCGGTAATCAGGGATAGCCACGATAACAGGTATTTAGTGGCAAGACAGCATTATGAACACGAAAGATATCATGACAGGCAAGAGATAAGGCATACAGATCATGGAAGAGGTCATAGTGACGATCATGGAAGAGATCATGGTGACGAACATGGTAGAGGCCATCATGATAAACATTGATTATAGAATTTCCGTCTATGCATAAAGAATGAAAGCAAAGATTATATAAATATTATGAAAAGAAATAGCACAAACTTTCTTACATAACGAAGTTCTGAATAACTCATTTAAATTGATCAATTTAATTTTGAAATAGAATATTAGGTTTGGCAAGGGATCTCTTAATATACATTTAAAAGAGTATTGAACTTTTGGTTTTTTCTATTCAGTGGCAAAATCATTTTCATCATGTTTTTGATAGCAGCAATCTTAAATCCAATCTATAAAGACGCTGCTATATTCGAATATCACTTTAATTACATTTTTCTTTTTGCACGATAATCTTTTATATTCAGCCAAATGGTCAATGCAAAACAAGTTATAAAAACTATAAGTGTTACATCATCTACCAGTTGAATCGGGAAATCAATTCCGGTTAATTTAAGCGCCAGGAACTGAATGTAGGAATTGGAATGATCTACATAACCGAGTTTGCGTCGCACCTCCCAATGCCACTGTGTGCAAAAACAAAATCCCCATCCATACCAGATGCCCAATACAAACCAGGAAAAAGCGGTTAGTAACATCGTGATCAAATGCCATTTGCGTGTACTTTTAAAAGCCCATCCCACTATATTGAATAAAGTAAATGCGGTGTGAAACACAAAGAAGAAAATATTGAGGAACTGGTACCACATGATGTTGAATGGTTGATGCAAAAGTAAAATAATAGCTTTTCTCTCGCGCAGGTTTATTGACCTGTGATAGCCCGTAAAATAAAATAGACAAAACGAATAATTAATGATAATTACTTTTACTTTAATCAGCTATCTTTATTTTTAAGGCTACTTTAGAAAGATTTTTTGATAGCGACTATTCGAGTGACTTGGGGACTTGGTGGGACGAGAGTAGCAGGTCACATAATCCCCAAGTCACCTGACAAAAACAAGAAAACAAAAGACAAAACAATATGGCAACCGACAAAAACAAGGAAGGTTTTATCCCTCTTCATGGAGGCTACCGTAGTTTAATCACTTACCAGAAGTCAGAAATAATATATGATGGTACGGTTTATTTCTGCGAACATTTTTTTCAGAAATACGACAGGACAATTGGGCAAATGGTTCAGGCTGCACGCTCACGCAAGCAAAATATTGCTGAAGCAAGTTTGGCTTCCGGTACTTCAAAGGAAACAGAAATCAAACTAACCAATGTGGCACTGCCAGTTTAGGAGAATTGCTGATAGATTATGAAGATTATTTAAGAACCAAAAAATTAATGCAATGGAAAAGAAATGATATTCTTTCTTTGCGATTTGATGAATTAAATAAAACCCCAAATGCCACTTACGAAACTTTTAAAAAAGCCATTGAACATAGCAATCCTGAAATAAGCGCCAATTTCCTAAGATGTTTAATAAATGTAACTATGTACTTATTGGGACAGCAAATAAAAGCACTGGAAACAGCCTTCATCAAAGAAGGAGGATTGAGAGAAAGAATGACGAAAGCAAGAATTGAGCAAAGAAATAAAAGGTAAGATTATAAGAATGGCCAAGCCGGGAGCTATCAAATCCCGCTACTGGCGAAGACCTCCAGGCATGTGCCCGTCGTTACTAAGCTCTTACATAAATTATCTTTCAAACAAAATTGATTGCTACGCAAATCAGAAAATATCCTCCACAAAAAATAAAATTTACGGATGGTTTCTTCACTGTTGGTAATTGTTTAATTTTCCTAAAATTAATTATCAGTTTTCCACATTTTAAATTCGGGGCATCATTTTAGACTATATACTTGTATTCTTAACCTAAAAACAAAAAACACTATGAAATCTATCAAATCAAAGGCCTTATTTTTTGGCATGAGTTTATTTGCATTTACCGCAATTCAAGCGCAAACCACAGACACTACAAAGACTCCAAAGCCTGACACTACGAAAAACTCTACCGTTATGGTAAACTTTAAAAATGTAAATAGTGAAAACAGTGCCGTCCTGTCTTCGTCATTTGTGATGATCAATGATAACGAGCTTGCAGCAAAGTTGGAAGCTATTGACAGTAAAAAAGTGATATAACAATCTTCTTCCCATTCAACGAAATAATCAACACAAAAAAGATTTTTTCAATGCGTCTGTATAAAGTCCGCAATTAATAATTGCGGACTTTATTTGTATAGCACTCAACAGTGAAACAACAAATAATGCAAAAGTCTTCTTAATTAATCTTCCTGTTAAAAATCATTGAAACTTATTTGTCGCCACTGGCGCATGTCTCCAGACATGTGCCTGGTCGTTACTAAAGCTCTAACCTCATAAATTATCTTTATTGTCAGACTAATTTTATGTAATCTTTTACCCAACTGTTAAGCCTCACTCCAACCCCTCTCCTGAGTAATGGCACTAACTTAATGTATTATTTATACTTTCGGTATCTACCTGCTTTTACCCTCCTTGTGAAATGCCTGCCAGGCCTTTGAAGAATTATTTGTTTCTCAATCTGCCTGAGCAGCCTGTCCATATCTTCCTGAGG
>DATKQQ010000098.1:0-5348 GCA_035532615.1 Hanamia sp. | reverse complement strand
TAATCTTTTGTTTTTCTCGGATAAACTGTTAAAGAAGAGAAGTGAATACTTGTCAATGTCTAAATTAAAATCTGATTTTTTCATGCTTCAAATGTAGCATCATATTCTTAAACTGTTATAAGTTATTTATATTTTGTTCCTTAAGGAAAGCTATTTTGTATATTCCGAACCATGGTAACCCCCCATTCCGATTTATGGTACCCCCTCATTCCGAAGCATGGTAACCCCACCCTGGCAAAGATATTTTTACCGGTAATTCCCCACTTTTTTTGTTGCCGGTAAATTATTTTTTTCACTTTCTTTTTTCTGAACAGAAAATTGAAACTGTCATTCCGACGCATGGTAACCCCCTTAGAGCGATCTTCTTGTTCGTTTATTTATAAGTTTCTTTAAGAACTGTGTCAATAATGATTTGCTGAAATAAATCAGGTTCAGTAAAAGGAACTGTATGTGCTGACTTCTCGAACCAATAAAAATGTTTGTTTTTTGCTTTGAGTTGTTGATAATAGCTATATGTCAGTTCGTGATTTGTTTGATAATCATTCCTCCCCACAAAGAAATAAATGGGACATTGAAGGACTGGAACTTCTTTTGTAAAATTAATCTTAGACGCCTCATTGCCCAACACAAACAGTGAATTAGGGTATGTTGAAAAATATTGTTTCAATACAGAATCGGGTACAGGGTTATTGGTGAAGTGAAACAACCATTTCCGGTCATAGTATAATTCATCTGTGTTTTCAAAAGGAATCTTGACAAGTGACAATTCTTGAAGAGCGGTTTGATTTTTTGCTGTTGCCGCTTGTTCTTTCAACCTCTGCAGTAACATTTGTTCACTCTTCTCCTGATTTACCATCTGGCTTACCGCAACGTAAGCATATAAAAGGTTTGGGTATTGCTGAGCCATTTTTAATCCCAACACGGTTCCCCATGAAAAGCCAACCAAATATAGCTTAGGGCGATGGAAGCGCTGTAGCAAGTAGGTGATTAATTCGTGGGTGTCTTGTGTAAACCTGTCTACAGTTAATGGTACCGGTGATGCATTTAATTGAAGTGTTTTTCCCGACTCTCGTTGGTCCCAAATGACAACGGTGAATTGTTCCTGCAGTTTTTTGGTAAAGTAATCCTTGCCATCAATATAGGAATCGCCCGGTCCACCACCTAAAAAGAGTAATAGAGGCTTTGAAGTATCTTTTGTAGAAATGTTTATCCACTGCTTAATTCCTCCAATATTTACAGCCATCGAGGTGTCAATGGAGGTTTGGGCAAATGCACTTTTTGTACAGAGTAGGATAAGCATGATGGAAAATCTGAAGAAAGGCATAGGTAGTGTTTTTGAAATTTTAAATTCTGACTAACGTTTTGTAAGCCGTTGAAAGTCAAGCCTGCAATCCCAAGTCATTTATTTTAATATCAAACTTATGAATTAGTTTTTTCATTTCCTGAACTTTTCTTTTTCGTTTTTGATCCAGGAACTCATAATCGTTTTGAGGTTTGTAAGGAACATTTTTGACAATCATATTCCAGTTGATTACGGCCAATTTCCTGGCTGTCGCTGAAATTGCTGCAGGCCTTCCTTTTCTGTAAGCAATACGATTAAAGAAATTGGAAAGAGCGGTATCTTTTAAATTACCAATGACATTGGCTGCATTTCTTAAGGCAATTTTCAACAGGTTACTTCCTTTTGGTATTCTGTTACTTAGCATTTTGCCACCGCTTATTTTATTATTGGGAGCAAGCCTTAGCCAACTGGCAAATTGTTTTGCGGTATCAAATTTATGAATACCATTTCCCACTTCGCTCATCAGCGAAAGTGCTGTGGCATGGCTTACGCCTTCAATGGCCAATAAATCGACACCACCAAAATACTGGTACGATAGCAAGTTGATGTCTAAATTTTTTGGTGTATTCTTGTTTATTTTTTTGTAAACCTTCTTATCAATAAAGTGTTGTTTCTTCTCATTATCACTGTTAATTTGTTCGTTCAATAACTTTTCTATTTCTATTTCTTTCATCTTCTGCTGAAAGTTTACATACAACTGGTATTCCTGTTTTAATCCAAAAAGATAATCTTTTCTTTCATTGCTCTGAAGCGCTTTGGCAATTTCTTCTTTAGATTTTTTACAATTGCCATGTCTTAGTTGCGCTAATTTCTCCGGGCTTTTTTCGCCCTTGCAAATTGCATCAATGATGGCAAGACCGGTGAGCCCGGTTACATCTTTAACAACCACGTCTAAACGCAAATTAAGCAGCCTCAAATACTTTTGCATTTTGCGGGTGGTATCTGCTGCTTGCTGTACCAGATTAGTCCTGTGCCTGCAATAAGTCCTTAATTGTTCGGTAGCTTCATCGGGTAAAAAGCTTTCGGTTAATAGCCCGATGGTGTGTAGTTTTTGGATCCATTGCGCATCCTTTACATCTGTCTTTTTGCCCTTGATGTTTTTGGTAAATTTTCCATTGCATAAAATAACATGGAAACCCGCTGCTATCAGGGCGCTGTATAAATTCTGCCAGTAAGTGCCGGTGCTTTCCATCGCTACGGTTTTGATTTCATTTTCCAAAAACCATTTGATGAGTTGCTGGTGGTCTTCATTGTAAACACCATACTCTTTAATCTCTTCTTTGCCTTGGCCGATGGCGGCAAAGTGAGAGCGACTTCCCACATCAATACCCGCTGCATGGGGATTGATGACTTCCATTTTTACATTTTTGTTTTGCATAAATATTTTTTTAGAAATGAATAAAAATGCTCTCAGAGAATGTATCTTTAACATGAAAATATTCTGAACGGGATTCCTGATAAAATCAGGATCACCACTGAAGTGATCACAAAGCTTTTTTGTTTTCGGCAAAAAAGCTTTTTAAATTCCAACCAGAATGACGCCCGTGCTATTACGCAACAATTGTAAAATCGGCCTTGCAAAGAGCCTGATAAAAATAAACTGTTTTTTGAAATGGAAGGGTATTTCTAACGTTAGCTTGAGAAGTGATTTTTGGCTCCAAAAAAAGGGGAATGACGCACAACGTTTACGCATTGGTTGGGCATTCAATGAATTTTCTGCTGGAACAAAAGTACAGCGATGCAAACAGCCGAAGTTTCAACGTCCAGCCCCACTTGCAGCAATACCAATGTTGCCTGCATGTGCTTTTCGTCAACCGCCAATGTGATGAATAGCAAAATTTAGATTGTCGTAAACCCAATGAGCAGCTTCTGTCACATGATGGGTTAAAACTAAATTTTCTAAAATCCCTTTTGTGGCAGACAGCCATTTGAAAATTTTTGATTTGTCTGGTTGTTCTTCTAAAACTTCTTCTTTTACTTTGTCAAAATTGGTGATTAGAGATTGCCTTTGCTCATCACTAATATTCGGTTCTTGTCTGATGAGCTTTATTAATTCTTCTATTTTGTCGGCACTTTCTTTTTTACCGTTTAAAGAGTCAGAAATTTTAATGTCTTTGCCAATAATAATTTGTCCAGAGTTATTGGTTATATTACCAACTTCAATTTTGTCTCCCATAAATATTTCGTTTTTAATGTTTGTAGAATTTTTTTGGATTGGAGTTTCGGCTTGACCTGAGTAAATGTTTTTAGTAGGAATTGAGAATTTTATATTTTTCCCTTTGTTTTCTACAAAACCCTTTACTGCATCTTCTAAACTATCAACTTCAATGGTTTTAGTTTCAAAGCTGTCAAATTCATTTTCGTTGGAATCTTTGAAAAAATCAAAAAGGACTTTAAAAATTTCATCCAATTCTTGTAAAATGAGTGCTAGGCAAAGAAAATTAGAATTTGTTTCTATTCGGAAGGTCAAATATTTGTCCTTATACTTCATCACTTGTACAACATCTTCTGATGTGAAATCCCTTTTAAAATCAGAGATTGCGGAAATATTATTATTCCAGATGCTCGAATAGGTTTCATCGCCAGACCAAATGCCCAATTCTCTTAGTTTGTCTGTAATGGGGGTATAAATATTTAAAAGAATCGGTGAAAATTTTACACTTATTTGATTCTGAATCTTGTCGTATTCTTGTTTATGAATATAATTACTATCTGGTTTGAATTTACTTCTTTGCTCGTCAAGATTTTGGAGTTCATTGCACAACGGGATATATTTTTCAATATATTCTCTTTTGTTGTCGTCTAAATAGTCTATAAAAGCAAACAACGCTAATATTTTTTGCGGTAACATGGTTCTCTATTTTTAATTGTCATTTTTTTTTACACTTTCGGTAGCGGAAACTTTAATGTCTTTCCCAATAATAATTTGCCCAGAGTTATTGGTTATGTCTCCAACTTCAATTTTGTCGCCCATAATTAGTTCGTTAATAATTGTTTGATAGTTGTTCGTTTTGAATCTGTCGCAAAGTTGCAGAATTGCTTTTCCGTATCTCTCTGTTTTAATTTTGTCATAACAGCCAAATTCATTTGCTGAACACAAATAATATCCTCTTCGTAGTTTTAAATTAAATGAAGTTAGTCTTAGATTCATGTCCAACAGGCAGCCAACGTCTGCATGGGCTTGAAGATGCGTGTATGCACCAATAATTCCGCAAATGATGAGGTGAAGAATTGAATGTTTCTGAATTTCATAATTATACTTTTCCTCTAAAACTTCCCAACCTAAGTATTTTAAAGAAATTACACCAGTGCAAGGGTATTCATCATCATAACTTGAACCAGCACAAAATAAATTTGATAGCCCATGGCTACTTGCTTGTAAAACACCATTGTAAAAAGTTAGAATGAGATCATCTTTTTCATAACCATTCTCAAGCTTTTGTTCTTCTAGGTACTTCAGAATATCAAAAACTTCCGCACTATGTCCGTTTAAAATTGAAGTAGTTTTTTTTGTTGGTGGTAGAATGTAAAAAGTAAAGTCACTCTGACATGAATTGGCAAAGGTCATTGCGTCCTGGCAAACTTTTTCAACTTGATTGTATGGTATGATAATTACTTTTGGCATGAGGGGTCGTTTAGCATTGCATGCAACGTCGGGGGCTTGCTGCTGCGCTGGCATTCAATGAACTTTTCGCCCGAACGTCAGCCCAATAGCGAACCCGAAGCCGAAGATAACTACAAAAGCTGAACAATGAATTTTCAGCCCGGAACTACTGATGAACAGCGAACAAATGCTCATGTTTTTTCCTTCAGCCAGCGATTGCAGCAAACCCATGTTGAACCAACACCTACGGTGAAGGCTGCTTCAACACCACTACCTCAAAAATACCGAACTTTCCATTTCATCTTAAAAAATATAACATGAAAAAAAAATGAGTACAGCAAGGTACAATTATCTGTAGAAGCGCAAGATGCTTTACAACAACTCTTCAACGTGCTTACTGCA
>DATKQQ010000097.1:0-2197 GCA_035532615.1 Hanamia sp. | reverse complement strand
AGAAATTTATGATGCCCTTAAATATAAATATCAACCCTATATGATGAAAAAATCCGTTGTCCCCGAAACGTAATGTCAAATTCCATGAAAACCGCCATGAGAAAGAGTTTGTATTTTAGAACTTACAAGTTGGGTTAAGGGTCTCAAAGGCTCCGTCATAATATTTTCAGACTCTTATAATCAGTCACTAAACGTCTTATGTTCCTTTTTGCTATTAATTATCCAGATGTATTTTACGTCAATTTTGAAAATCAATCATCGAATCAATTTCTTCTTGCCTAAATATCTATACAGTTTTGTGATGTAAACTTATCCTATACTAAGGTAATACCGCTTAAGAAGTGAGATATAATGTTTCAATATTTTTTCATCAAACAGAAGATCGCTCCCACTTTTACAATTAGATGACTGTACTTTAATAGGTTCCAGTGGAAGTAGTGGAATTATTTCCATGATTGATCTGTTATCTGGCCATTCCTCAATTATATAAATGTTTTAAAACTTTTATAAAATCTTTTAGATTAATAAAAGAAAGTTAAGTATTCAACTGAAAAGTATATGGTTTTAATCCATCTTTTAAATATGATAGCTGGTAGAGGTCTTATTACTTTTTTCCCGATGAGGCCACACCACTCGGGTTCCTTTTTATATTCACAAGTAAAAAAGGTGCAATCGTATAATCCAACTTTTTGGAATCAATTGAATAGACTTGATTTTACTTTCAACGGTCTCTTTAGCCACTAAACTTTGAAGATTTATAGTAAAAAGAGGAAGAAAGATCTCATCTAAGTAATTACTTCTCTATCCAAAATTCCCATTTCTTTTTGGGGTTCAATTTTAAATATTATTTAGTTTATTACTGACTCGATAAATTTTTATTACCCATTTATATATTTTTCAAAAGATCAAAGCATATTAAAAAAATCATAAGATTGTCTCAACTTTTGAGTAAATACAGTTATCGTTCATATTTTGTGGCATTAAATATGTTAAACAAATTTCATAAAAACTAAATACCTTTATTCAACATTAAAACAAAAAAAATTATGGAAAATAATAAACCTAAGATTCTTATTTGTGAGGATGATCCCAATCTTGGGATGGTTTTAAAAAATTACCTGGAATTAAATGATTATGATGTGGTGCTTGAAAGAGATGGAAGACTTGGACTTGCAGCTTTCCAACGTGAAAAGTTTGACCTTTGTCTCCTGGATGTAATGATGCCTAACATGGATGGCTTCACAGTTGCTGAAGAAATCAGGAATGTAGATCCCGATATGCCATTATTTTTTCTTTCGGCAAAAACGATGAAAGATGATATAATTAAAGGATATAAGTTGGGTGCCGATGATTATATTACAAAACCTTTTGACAGCGATGTATTACTTCATAAAATAAAAGCCATTCTAAAGCGCAACGAAGAATTGCACCGGGAAGAAGCCAATGCAGAATATGATTTAGGCAAATATCATTTCAATCCGAGATTGCGCCAATTGGGAATTGATAAAGATGTGCAAACGTTGTCTCCTAAAGAAAATGAGCTCTTGAAAATGTTGAGTGAATACAAGAATGATTTACTGCCAAGAGAAGCAGCTCTTAAAAAAATATGGGGAAGCGATACGTACTTTAATGGCCGCAGTATGGATGTATATATTGCCAAACTAAGAAAATACTTAAAAGGAGATCCAAATCTCGAAATTGTAAATATCCACGGAAACGGCTTCCGGTTAGTTGTTAATGAATAAAGATTTCATTTTGTGTTTTGGTCAGCCTGGGATTGGCCTGACCAAAACACAAAAATATTTAACCCACATTGCAGCTATCCAGACATAAGTAGGCGTTGTTGTTGAGTTTCAATTTTTTTTAGTTCCGGTTTGTGTACTACAGATTTTCGTTTTGTAAAAGGTTTGTATTTGCTTTGGAGGATATCGTAAATAGCTTTTAGTTTTTCCTCTGGTTCAGAACATTTTCTGGTTACTATTGTTTTATTGAAGGTGTTCATGCCGGTGGTGGTAATCATTTTTTGCGTATTGCCTATTCTTACTATTTCCGACCAGCAACTGTTGATGTTATTGTTTTTTAACTGATACCTTACTGTATTGACTAACCAATAGGCTAAAATTCCCAGATGCAAATGCGCCATGGTTGCCTTATCGCTCTTGTGATATATCGGTCGCAGGTCAAGGTCAGTCTTCAG
>DATKQQ010000096.1:0-2101 GCA_035532615.1 Hanamia sp. | reverse complement strand
TCTAATTCAAAACCTAAAAATAACACCTATGCAAACCGAAGAATTCGCAATTTATAAAGGGTTACAGCGGCCTTTAATATTTAAAATGTTTAAGGGCAGGTTCATTTATTATGGAGCAGGCGTATTGATTGCAGGGATAATCGTCGCAGGGCTTATAACAGCTATCGTTTCAAGTATTGTGGGGCTGGTTGTACTTTTTTGTGTAACCGTTCCGGGTTTGCTCTATGTCATCAATAAACAGAAGGAAGGCCTTCATAATAAAAAAAGAGAAAGAACCATTTTTATCCATAAGCCAGTTTTCAGAAAATTAATAAATAAATAAAGCTATTGTTTTTATGAAAAGAAAAGAGTTTGAAAAACCATTTATAAAAATTGAAGAAGAGCTACCAGGCTTCAATGTTGTATATAACCACTCAGGTAGTTTTTCTTTAATTATGAGGATTTATAACTTATCTCCCCAATACTCCGCCGACGGAGAAAACTATGAAAATTATCACCTGCTTTTCGGCCAAATCATAAAACTGTTGGGTGATGGATATATTTTACAGAAGACCGACATCATTGCGTCACAAAAATTTTCAAAAAATGCGGGTAATACAAAAGATTATTTATCAAAAAAATATTTTGAGCATTTTGAAGGCCGGATTTATAAAGAGATCACCACATATTTAACTATCACAAAAGAGTCTTCCAAAGGACATTTTTTTAACTACGATGTAAAATCATTAAAAGATTTTTTAGATAAAGCCAATAAAATTGTTGACACCATCAAAAATCAAAAGATTGCCTGCAATCTATTAACCAAAAAAGGGATAGAAAAACTTTATAGCAGGTTCTTAGCATTCAATTTTTCTGATAAACAATTTTCCATTGGTAATTTATCCTGTGATGAGAAAGGAGTGTATTATGAAGATAAAACCCTGAAATCTATTTCCCTGATTGATATTGATGAGATCAATCTTCCATCAAACGTTACCACCTTTACGGTAAGCCAGGAGATAGGGAAAACTTTTCCTATTGATAATCTTGCATTTTTACTCAATGTAAATGTTGACACTATCCTATATAACCAGGTTGTAAAAATACCGGATCAACGAAAACTAAAATCAGACCTGGAACTAAAAAAGAAAAGACATTCCTCCATGCCGGATCCTGCAAATGATTTATCGGTTGCCGATATCAATGATATGTTTATTGATATAGCACAGAATAATGAACTGCTTGTTTATTCACACTATAATATTATCGTTTGTGATAAAAAAGACAGAATTGAAAAGGCTGTCAATACAATAGAAAATAATTTATTTTCTATTGGAATCATTCCTGGAAAAAATACTTACAACCAATTGGAATTATTCCGGGCTGCCATACCTGGAAATGCAGAAGAATTAAAAGATTACGATCTGTTTTTAACCAGCCGCCCTGCAGCAGTATGTTTCTTCTTTAAAGAAACGCTTCCGAAATCAGATAACTCAGATTATCAATTATGGTTTACTGACAGGCAAGGATTACCGATCGGAATAGACACCAGTGAATTACCCATGTTTACCGGAAGGATTTCAAACAGGAACCGGTTTATTCTCGGCCCTTCCGGAAGCGGTAAATCATTTTTTACGAATTCTTATGCAAAGCAATGCCGGGAATTGGGCGCTGACATAGTGCTTGTTGATACAGGTAATAGTTACTATGGACTCTGTAAATATTTTGGCGGCAAGTATATTACTTATACAGAAGAAAAGCCAATTACTATGAATCCTTTTAGAATTGAAGCGATTGAAAACAACGAAGAAAAAAGACAAATTTTAAAAGAATTGATCGGGCTTATCTGGAAAGGTGTAGATGGAAAATTAACTCAGGTTGAAGACGATATTTTAACCAAATCGGTTACTAATTATTACAGTGATTATTTCGGAGGAAAGGAGAAGGTGCCATCTTTATGTTTTAATAGTTTTTATGAATTCAGTTGTAATGAGATTGAATTCATCATGAAAGAAGAAAGGGTACGTTTTGACCTTGATGAATACCGGTTTATTCTGCGCAAGTTTTACAGAGGCGGCATTTATGATAAGATTCTAAACGATGAATTTGACAACACCTTATT
>DATKQQ010000095.1:0-3496 GCA_035532615.1 Hanamia sp. | reverse complement strand
TCAGCCCAAGCCTCTCACGGAACCGTACGTGAAAGTCTCCTCTCATACGGCTCTTGTTATCCAATCATGCTTTTACTCCCAATCGCCAATGATAGAACAATTCAGGATTTACTGCCTGTATCTGACGATACTTTTTATATAGCTTTCCCCTGTTGCGTATTTTATATGTGTTCTTTATCCATTTACGTATCAGTTCATTCAAATAATAAAATACACCGTATGCTTCATCGCGATTAAATTTTGTGTAGTAGTTTACCCAGCCCCTTATCTTAGGATTTTAGTATTTGGGGAATACGTTTGACTAATAAAATTATAGATACGTCTATTGACATAAATCATTTCGATACATTATTAAACAAAACAGATAGTTCTCTTTCAGACCAAACAAAATTACTTTCAGCTAATAGCATCTTGGTTAGTTTATCGCAAAAGCAAATAGATTCATTAGTTTCTATAAATAAAACACTTACGAAACAATTTGAGGTTTTATCTAAGCAATACGCGCTGAATGAATTACAGGAATCAGATATAAAAAGAGAAAAGCAGTTTGAACGTAATTCAAACTGGAACCGTATTTTAATATCTAATAATTTAATATCCTCCGGGATTCAATTCTATCTACATTATTATGATTACGATTCTTTAAGAGGGAGGGCGGCCTTTCTGCCAATACGCACCACACGATAGATCTGGTCTTTATTCCTATGAAACGCATCAAAGCTTTTCTCGTATCGTATCACAAGGAATATCAATAAGAAAGCAGCAAAGCCAACAACGAGGCCTGCGATATTTATAAAGGAATTGCCTTTGTGTGCCCTTAAATTCCTGAGGGCCGTTTTAAAATAATTTTTAATCATTGGGATGTGATTTTAATTTTACAGTAAACCAACAAATTTTAAAGTTTCCTATTCAGAGCTCACAACTGACCATTCATAATTCACTTATTCACTTCTCAAACTATCCACCGGGTTGGCAATCGCTGCTCTTATTGCCTGGAAACTGATCGTTGCCAGAGCAATAACAATCGTTAACAATCCTGCTGCAATAAATATCCACCAACTTAGATTTATCCTGTAAGCAAAATCCTGCAGCCACTTATTCATGGCCCACCAGGCCACAGGAAATGCAATGAGGGCAGCAATCAAAACGAGCTTTAGAAAATCCTTTGCGATCATTGTCACAATATTGGGCACATTCGCACCAAGCACTTTTCGTATCCCTATTTCTTTGGTTCGTTGTTCTGCTGCATAGGTGACCAGGCCAAATAAACCCAGGCACGCGATTACTATGGCCAGCAAAGCAAACATGATTATTATTTGTCCGGTTTTTTGTTCCGCAGTATATATATTATTGAATTGCTCATTCATAAAGGAATAATCAAAAGGCTGTTCAGGCGCCATTTTCTGCCATTTATTTTTTATCTGTGTTATTAAAGAAGTGGCATCAGCGGAATTGATGCGAACTGAGATGTTGCCGGTATTGTTTCCCAGGAGTAATGCCAAAGGGGTAACCACATCGCGTAATGAACTAAAATTGAAATTTTTTAGAACACCAATAATATGATAGTCACCCGGCTGTTTTGTATTAAGGTCTTTTATCCAGTATAATTTTTTATCCAGAATATTTTTTCCACCTAAAAAATTAGCAGCAGCTTCATTAATAATAATACCGGATGAATCTGTTGGAAATTGCTGCGAAAAGTTTCTTCCCTGCATCAATTTCATATCCAATGTGGGGATATAATTTTCATCCACTTGCCATATTTGCATGGATATAGCACTTTTAGGATCCATGGCAGGTGAAGTAAAAAAGGCATCATTGCTCCTGTTATACCCTGTGGGCAAATACCCGGTCATCGTAGCATTTTGTACGCCGCTGATCTGTAATAATTCATTTCTGAATGTGTTGGCCTGGTTTCCCAGCGCATCCGTATTATTAATAACCAGCACATGATTTCTGTTAAACCCAAGATCCTTTGTTCGTATATAATTAAGTTGCTTATAAATTACGAGGGTACCAATGATAAGAATGATAGAAATCACAAACTGGAAAACCACTAATGTGTTTCTCAACCAGGATCTTTTAAAACCTGACGCGAGCTTCCCTTTCAAAACATCAATTGGTTGAAAAGCTGAGAGGTAAAAAGCCGGATAACTACCGGCGAGCAAACCAACTATCAGCATAAGTATAATGAGAGATAGTAACATGCGTGGTTGAAATAATATTGCAGACTGAATATTTCTTCCTGCAAGCTGATTAAAATAAGGCAATAACAACCACGCAAGCAAAACAGCAAAAATCAAAGCAATAAAACTTATCAGTACACTTTCAATTAAAAATTGCTGAATCAAATTACTTCTAAGTGAGCCTAATACTTTTCTTACGCCAACTTCTTTTTCACGATTCGATGAACGTGCTGTTGCAAGGTTCATAAAATTTACACAGGCTATAAGCAAAATGAATAAGGTGATTGCTGAAAAAATATAAACAAACTCTATGCTACTATTGCCTTCCAGTTCGCCTGTTTTATTGGAATGCAAATGGATATCGGTCAAGGGAGTGAGGCTAGCACGAATAAACCCTCCGCCTTTTTTAAACTGATCCATTGTGAGGTGTGCAACACCCTGTATTTCAGGCCCGACATACTGATCCAGCATTGCATTCATTTTCGGCACCAGTTTTTTTACATCCGCATTTTTATTTAATAGAATATAGGTGTTCCAGTTTTCGCTGATCCAGCTATCATTCCGGCTGTCAGGGTCTTCAGATGCATCTACAAAAAAATCGAAATGGAAATGTGACTGCACAGGTATGTCCTTAATAACTCCTGTAATCTTATAATTAGCAGTATCATTAATCAGCAAAGTTTTACCTACTACATCAGTGCTGTTAAAATATTTCTTAGCCATGCTTTCAGTAATCACCAGGGAGTTCGGTTCACTCAACGCTGTTTTTGGATCACCATCAATCATGGGTAAAGTGAATACTTCGAATAAAGTTGAATCACCATAAGCCACCCTGTTTTCACGCAAATTTCTATTCCCTTTCCTCACCAATAAACTGCCATGCCATTGAATTCGGGTGTATTGTTTCACCTCCGGAAAATCCTTAACCATGGTTGGGCCCATCATAGCCGGCGCTACGGCAAGGTCAAAATGATTACCCCCGAATTTTACCTCGTTATTTACACGATAGATCCTGTCTGCATTTACATTATACCTATCGTAGCTCAATTCATTCAATACATATAAAAAGATGAGCAAACACGTGGCAATGCCCACTGCCAGCCCGATAATATTTATGGAAGTATAAAACTTATTTTTTACTAAGCTTCTATATGCGGTTTTGAAATAATTTTTAAACATTTTATTTATATTTTGGTTTGAAACGTAACCGGTATTAAATCGACAAATATTAAAGATTCCTATTCAGAGCCACAACTGACCATTCATAATTCACTTATTCACTTCTCAAACTATCCACAGGATTAGCCACC
>DATKQQ010000094.1:0-19192 GCA_035532615.1 Hanamia sp. | reverse complement strand
CCGATAGCTATCAGTCTTTTTATAGGGTCTATTTATTTTAGTTATTTAAATCTAAAATCCAATTTAAAATCAAAGAGCCATGGGATTTTAGGATTGATACCTTCGTGTTGAAGTATCTGCGGTAAATTTTCAAAATGCTGTTTGAGGTTTAATTTCTCATGATCACGGTAATAGGTTACAATAATAGTGTCGCCTTCTACTCTTATATCCCCTTCCATGTTTGTCAATACTTGCTCTGCGGTATGTTCGGCAGTCCAGTTTTTATAATTGCCCGGCAGTTTGTTTTTGAGTTGATGGGTGGCCGCTTGTGCTATTAATGCCATGGTTTGTTTCCCGTATTTTATATTGAGGTTAAAGGTAGAAGCCCTGTTCCAGCCCATATCGCCATTGAAGTTAAAGAACTCTTCTATTGTCCAGCGTTCAGGGAATATGATAGTAAGCAAGTCAACAGGGTTTTTGATGGATGTAGTTAAAAATGGTTTGTAATGATATTTGCCCTTCTGTTCCCCCTGCCGCTGAACGATTAATTTTAGTTGATTGAGGCTCCCGCCAAAATTGAAGACAGTACTTGCCTGTGCGTATCCTGCCCAAAGCGGTGTGTATTCCAATTGATCAAAGCGGCTGGTTATCTTTTTAAATTCGGGTGCCGGCATCAGGATATCAAAGGTGGGGTGGTGATAAAAATAGTCGGTTACTTCCCTGGAAAAATATTCTTTGTCTGCCACGAAAAGCGCTTCTTTAAGGCCTCCCTGTTCAAGCAATTTTATTAGTTGCAGGCTGGCAGCGTTACAGTTTTTTCCACTTGAGCCGAGCGTGAAACCAAGAGGCTGGCCGGTGAACGCATCAACGGCAAAAAAGGTTTGCATCATTTTATGGGCAGCCTCATCAGGCCTTTTCTTTTTATAGGGCATGATACGCCCGGTAGCTGATTTTATCCGGTGTGGGTCAAGGGCTATAACCTGCTCATCGCCATAATGATTCTCTAATCTCCGCAACTGCATCAGTGTTGTTTGCAGTTGTTCATAAGCCTCAACAGGATGGGCATCCAGCAATTCATGTATGGTTTCATCGGCGGCAAGAAAGGATAATCCGTTAACCAGCGAAAACCCCTGGTTGCATAATGTGCCTCTTTGTCTGAGCCTGTTCACACAAAGCGCTGACTCATTAACCATTTGCAAGGCGATCCGCGTATTTAAGTCACCATTGGTGGTTTTGGAAAAACAACCTGCAAGTAAATCCCATGCGCCTAAGCGCAGGTATTCCGGCACCAGCAACCACAAGCCTAAATGAGTACCCGAGAGTTTATCAGAAAGTATCTGCCTGACATACCGCTCATTACTTTGCATCGTTACGGATGCTTTTCGTTGTTCCCGCCTGGTTTGCTGAATAACTACCTGCTTGCTGTCTCTATTTGGATTTAACTCATAGAGTTTTTTTTTGAAGGCCGTATTCCTGAATGGTTCGTTCCACACTTCGAAGGCTGATGGAATGATGGGTTTGTTTTAGTTTCTGGGTAATTACAGCCGCCGAGTCATCCGGATCCAAAAACCGGTAACGAATGATCTGCTGTATTATTTTTTCACTCCTTCGGGAGTTGTGCCTGGGGCCTCTTTTTTTATCAACAAGGCCGCTGCTGCCCGCTTCCTGAAAATTTTTCAACAACTGATAATACCTCTGTTCGGTATATCCATACTTTTTAATACTGTGTTTTACCCCAAGGCCATAGACACCTTCAATTAACATAAGGAATTTTTGTGTAACGCTGTCGCCGGCATTTACGTTCAGTAAATGCAAATCCAAATCCGGCAATGATGATTTGTTTGGCATAACTAAAATAATTTATGGCAGTAAAGTTATGGCAAAAAATTATTAAGTTTCAAAATCATCAATAAATACAATATTTACATGCAACTGTACAATTCTATAGGTAAAATGTACCGCCATATTTCAGTTTAGTATTTTTGTTGCCAAAGGCACTAAAACATAAATTCTAATTTGAAAAGAATAAATTAAACTGTGCCTATAAAAAGGCTGATAGCTATCGGATTTGAAATGCACCCGCATGCATTCACCCATTGACCATTCACTATTTTATCTTTTGTCTTCTTTGCATCAATTCGCGCCAGGTAGTTAAAATAAATCCGTTATCGTGAAGGAATTTTTTAAACCCCGGGTCTAACATGGCCAGCATATCTGCTTTACGGATATTGCCGCTATCGGTAATTTTCGAAAATATTGGAGAAGGATTGGTGCAATGCATGATCACCATTGTTACACCGGGTTTTAATTGCAATAAAGTTTTTTCATAAAGGGCTACTCTCCATTTACGTAAATGTGCATCATCCGTGGGCATACCAACCGGAACTTTCCAATCATAGCTGTAGTTATGCAAATCGTCCAGCACAGGCAATCCTGCATTCCATATTAATTTACCTTCCTGCTGCATTTGTTGGATAAATTCATTCGGTAATTTCATTTCATCCTGGATGGCGACATCCTTACCACCGGGAAACATTACAGGAATTTGTTTCTCTATTCCGAGGCGGATATATTTTTCCATGAAAGCAGGAGATGCAAATAAAGTTCCCATGTGTGAATCCAGGTGAGTTGGATGAAAGCCCATTCTTTCCGCCCGCGATAACTGAGCACGAATTTCTTTATCCACTTCATCAGCCGATGCATGCTTTACTACGTTGGGTACATCAGCCCACATACTTCCTGTTGAATCTGTCAAACCCGGCACTACAGCAGCTCCAGCCAACGGGCCCCACCGGTAATCTTTCCACTCTGATGTAAGTGTGAGATGTAAACCTGCATCAATGCCGGGATGCGCTTCGATGTATCTTACCATTTGAGGGACCCACGGACAAGGCATCATTACGCTGGTAGAATTAGCTACTCCATGGTTAAACACTTCTTCAATTCCCATATCGGAACTGTAAGACATGCCGGCATCATCCATGTGCAGAATGAGTACCCGCGCATTTTTAGGAAACCCCAATCTTTCGGCATACGTGCTGTCCTGCGCCTTGACAGTAACAAATAAAGCCAGGAATAAAAAACAAAAGGAAATCTTTTTCATAAAATATATTTATCCGAAAAGTAAGAAATCTTAATAAGATAATAATAATTTGTTTTGTAAAAAATTTGATCCTTCATAAATAAAATAATTTTGACATCAGGTATAACTGTTATGAATAAACGTATAATAATTGAAAGGTTTTTGCCGGGAAGATTACAAATAATTCTAAAAAAAACCGATAACTTACAGTAAAAAAAATAAATAAAATTTACCAATTGAAATCTAAAACTTCCATAAGAATCACTTCCTTACTTCAATTATATGAACTGCTCCCCGAAAATGAACGCCTCATAACAGATGTATTAAGGCAAATAATTAGTGAAACTTTACCGGCAACATGTAAAGAGAAAATATCGTATAATGTTCCATTTTTTTATGGTAATAAAGGTATTTGTATCGTATGGCCTTCAACTATACCGCGTGGAGGAATAAAGAAAGGTGTTTTATTGGGATTCTGGCACGGCAATAAATTGATTGATACTGATAATTACCTTACTCGTGGAACCAATAAGCAAATCTTTTATAAAATATTTTATTCGTTAGATGATATTAATGAATTAGCCATCGTAAAATTATTAAAAGAAGCTGTGGAATTAGACAAGCGTTGAGCGTATTGAATTAAAAAAATAAAACCCTTCTTTTAGAAAGGGTTTTATTTTACCAAATATACAAATGGAAATTATTGTTGCTTAGGTTCCAGTAAATTAAAAAATTGATCTAATTGAGGAAGGATAATAATGGTAGTTCTGCGGTTCAAAGCTCGGTTCGCAGCAGTACTGTTATCCACTAAAGGATGGTACTGACCACGTCCGGCAGCTACTATTTTTGCAGGATCGAGTCCATATTTATTCTGCAAAATGCGCACTACAGAGGTAGCTCTTTTTACACTCAGATCCCAGTTGTCGAGCAATACACCCTGGTGGTATGGAACATTATCCGTATTTCCTTCTACCATAAATGTAATATCAGGTTGATTCTTTAATACTTGTGCTACTTCGCCCAACACAGCTCTTGCCTGTTTGGTGACTTCATATTTTCCACTTCTGAACAGAAGTTTATCTGATATATTAATATATACCACACCTTTTACCACCTTAATATCTATATCATTGTTACTAACATCGCCTATAGCGCCTTTAAGATTCATTACCAAATTCATATTAAGAGAATCTTTGCGTGCCATGGCTTGCTGTAAGGTTCGTATGTAAGCATCTTTAGCGCCTAAATTATCCAAAGATTTCTTTATGCTTTCTGCCTGTGATGAAGAAATCACAGATAAATCCTGTAGTTGCTGAAGGGCTGCTGTATTATTTTTCTTTAAAAATGCAATCTGCGCTTCCTGGTCTGCGAGTTGTTTATTCAAGGCATCATTTTGAGATTGGAGCGAAGCATTTTGTTGTGACACTTGATCTTTGGCTGTATTACAACCGTCAAGATCGGTTTTATACTTTGCCTGCAACTGAGCGTAGTCGGCTTTTGCAGCTTTGAACTTTTTGGTGCTCACGCACGAAATAAACATAAGAGGCAAAGCAAAAAACAATAAGAGAAATTTTTTCATGAATTATAAGGTTTTAAGAGTTAAAGAAATTTTCAATCAAAGGTAAGGATGAATAGAATTAAAAAATATGTCATTTTGTTAAGTTTCCTTTTAAATAGAAAAGTTTACATAAAAATGATATATCTTTTATGTTAGTGCTCAGTCTTAATTGATATCAAAATTGGATCTGACATCGGAATCATTGACCAGATTGCCTTTTAGAAAGAAAGATTATTTTATAAATAAAACAACCTTAAATAAAAATTTATGGGCTATTTAACCTCTTCTGGGGCAGGCTTACCTACAACCCTCTAAAAAATACTCTTCAAAAGTTAAATTGATCGCATCCTGGTTTTTATTAAAATGAAGTAATGTACTTTTAAGAAATAATTTTCATATGAAACGGTTATTTTACTTTATTACGCTTTCGATACCTGTTTTTGCTTTATGGTGTTGTAAATCTTCTACTACAAAAGAAAAAGCAATTTCCCTTCATTCAAATGCCATTAATTCTGTTACTGGTAATATAGCGGTTCTCGAGTTATTTACTTCTCAGGGATGTTCAAGTTGTCCGCCTGCTGATGAACTTCTCGGTACTTATACTTCAAAAACAAATGTAATCCCGCTTTCTTTTCATGTAGATTACTGGAACCGTGGTGGATGGAGAGACCCTTTTAGTTCTAATGAATATAGCCGAAGACAATACATGTATGCATCTACGTTAAAATCTGGAATATATACTCCGCAATTAATTATCAATGGCCAGACTGAAATGATAGGAAGTGAAGCCGGTAAAATTGCTTCCACGCTTCATAAAATTTTTTTAGAACAACCGGATGCAACGCTTATTATAAAAAATGCAGAACCTCAAAATGGAAAAATAAATATCAAATATGATATGGCGGGTAACACACAAAATTCTCTTTTGAATATAGCTGTGATTGAAAAGAAAACTGTTACCCCTGTAAAAGCCGGAGAAAATAACGGCGCCACACTTACTGATTATAATGTAGTTAGAAATTTTAAAACCATTGATTCTATTGGTAAAGGTGAAAATATGGCTTCCATAGACATTCCCACTTCAGTTGATGTAAAAAATATGGCTGTTGTTTTATTTCTTCAACAAAAAGGGAATCATAAAATTACTGCCGCAGCCAAAACTGACCTTTGACATTCAGAAAGAATGTAACCCGGTTAGCTGCACTACTTTCAGCCATTTAGCTGCAGGCCTTTTTGAATTGAATAGAATTGGTGACGACACTTCCGTAAATAAAAAACCCGGAAGTTAACCGGGTCTTTTTTTATAAGATTCAATTTATAAAATCAGTTTACAAACTTGGCGTCTGCCCCATCATATAAATCCTGGTATTTTTTTAAGTTAGCATTATCACCCAGGCTCTGGTAAATATTTTCCAACAAATTCACTGCTGATTTGTATTTTGATTTTTCCGATGATTTATAACCAACTTGCAGATCATTCATAGCAGCTTCTGCATAAGGTATTGCTTGTTGCAAATCAGTTTTTCCCTGGTCATTCAAATCCTTTTTTTGCTTTTGCTGATCCGGTGTAAGTTTAGCACCCCTTATTTTTTGCGCATTCTGCAGCACAATAATTCCATTGTTATAATAATATTGAGAATATAATAAATTAACACTTGAATTGTGAGGGTCAATAGAATGTGCCTTTTCTAATTGATCTTTTAAAGTAGTTAATAAAGCATCTTCATTACTAATAACGGTACTGGGATCACTATTAAAAACATAGCTGAAAATTTCAGTAGCGTAATTTAAGTGATAAACCAGGCTGTCAGGGTGTTTAGCGGTTAATTCATCATATTTTTTAAATAATGCCGGCTTGTCATCTTTCTCCCTGTAATAATCCATTTCTACAAAATCGAAATAATCATCATTTGGATACAATTCTTTACCGATAGTCGCATATTTTATCATATTTACAGAATCTCCTTTTTGTTTAAAATCTAAAGTAAGCCACTGATAAGGCAATTCATAAGCGGGTTCCGCTGTGTCCTTGGCATTATGCAAACCTTTGATGTGTGCATCAGCAATTTCTTCGAAATATTTACGGGCTACATCGTTCCTTTTGGCATTCAATGCGGCCTTTGCGATATTAAGAACTAAAGTAGTATCCACGTCCCCAATTCTTGCCCATTTATTTTTTGCTAAATATTTTCCTACCTCATCTGCCTTTATAAATAAATTCATTGCTTTGGCAAAACCGGCGGTATCACCTTTAGGAGCGGCATCATTAAAGGCTTTGGCGCCTTCTGCAAAGAAGCCGGAATAAACACCAAATATAGGTTGGTAGTTATCTTTTATTACCATCAGAGTCAATTTAGGATCTGTAGTATCCAGCATGGCTTTCTTAAAGTCAGTAAAAGCTTCTCCATAAGGATCTCCGGTAATACCTCCTTTATCTGCTTCCTGGTTTGCCATTAATACTAAAACCTTACTGTTAAGATATAGTGCTTCAGCATTGTTAGGATCTTTTGCAAGAATCCCATCTATTTGCGTTTTTGCCTCATCATACTTTTTATCATTTATTAATGAAGTGGCTTTTTTAATATCTTGCCCAAATGTTAGGATGACAAGAAATGTAAACAGGATTGGTAAAACTATTCTTTTCATGTGTTTAATGTTTATTGTTTTTGTTTATTGAATTTCAGAATCTTTTTCGGGTTCATTTGAAATTTCATCATCAGTCCCTTGCCCACCATTCTCGTTTTCAGAACTTCCGCCAACAATTATATTAGTTTCCTCGCTATTTTCCTCAACTTCATCATGATCATCCAATTTAGTTATTGCAGCAATTTCATCTCCTTCATCAAGTTTGATCAATTTTACACCTTGTGTTGCCCTTCCCGCTTCACGGATAAATGAAATCGAAGTGCGAATGGTTACTCCTGATTTGCAGGAAATCATCAAATCCTGTTTTTCATTCACATTTAATAACCCTATTAGTTTACCGGTTTTATCCGTAACATTTATAGTTTTTACACCTTTTCCTCCTCTATTAGTTATCCTGTATTCTTCTACTGCGGTTCTTTTTCCAAATCCTTTAGCGCTTACTACCAATATGCTCACTTCCGGATCATTAATATTTACACAAACCATACCAATTACCTCATCATTAGTGGCATCAACTGAAATTCCCGAAACTCCTATGGCGCCTCTTCCTGTTGGTCTTACTTTTCCTTCAGGGAACCTGATAGCACGGCCACTTTTAACAGCCATCATGATTTGCTGATTCCCATCGGTAAGGCATGCATCTAAAAGTTGATCGCCTTCGTTTATGGTTATAGCATTAATTCCATTTTGTCGTGGCCTTGAAAAATCGGCAACTTTAGTCTTTTTAATAATTCCTTTTCGGGTACAAAGTACGATATTATGGTTGTTTATATATTCTTCGTCCTGAAGATTTTTTATGGTAATAATTGTTCGTACCGTATCATCAGTTGGAATTTGAATTAAATTTTGAATGGCACGCCCCTTGCTCTGTTTATCACCATCTGTAATTTCATAAACTTTTAACCAGAAACATCTGCCTTTTTCTGTAAAAAATAATAAAGTGTGATGTGTAGAGGCTACAAACAATTGCTCAATATAATCTTCTTCACGGGTGCTGCTTCCCCTTGCTCCGCGGCCACCACGTCGTTGCTGACGATATTCTGTGGCAGAGGTTCTTTTGATATAACCTAAATGTGAAATGGTAACCACCACATCTTCTTCTTCAATAAGGTCTTCCATACTTATTTCATCAGCGAGATAAGTAATTTCCGATTTACGCGCATCACCATATTTTTCTTTGATCTCCCTTAGCTCATCCTTAATGATCCCGAACCTGATACTTTCATCGCCGAGTATTTCTTTAAGCCGGGCAATGAGTTTCATTACTTCCGCGTGCTCTTCCCTGATCTTTTCTCTTTCCATTCCGGTAAGGCGTTGCAATCTCAATTCCAATACAGCTTTGGCCTGTATTTCACTCATTGCAAAATTGGATATTAAACCTTCCCTGGCAACATCGGGTGTAGAGGAAGCTCTTATCAGTTTTATTACCTCGTCCAAATGATCGAGGGCAATCAAAAACCCTTCTAAAATATGCGCTCTTTCTTCTGCCTTCTTTAATTCAAAATGGGTTCGTCTTATAACTACTTCGTGACGAAAATCTACAAACTCGCGGATAAGATCTTTTATATTTAATACTTTGGGTCTCCCCTTAACCAAAGCCACATTATTAATTCCAAATGAAGTTTGCAGTTCGGAATGTTTATACAATTGATTGATCACTACCTGCGAAATAGCATCTTTCCTGAGGTCAACAACAATCCTTGTTCCTTCTTTATTGTTACTTTCATTATTTACATCAGAAACTCCCTCAATTATTTTATCATTAATAAGATGGCCTATTTTTTCAGTTAGTGCATCCCTGTTTACCTGGTAAGGAACCTCGGTAATAATAATTTTTTCTTTACCCCCTTTGGTAGTTTCAATATTCACTTTCCCACGAAGCACTACCCTTCCTCTTCCGGTATGCATAGCTTGTTTTACGCCATCATAGCCATAAATAATTCCTCCTGTCGGGAAATCTGGTGCTTTTACTATTTTAATGATTTCATCAATGGTAATTTCCCTGTTTTCTATAAAAGCAATACATCCGTCAATTACTTCTGTGAGATTGTGAGGAAGCATATTGGTAGCCATGCCTACGGCGATTCCGCTGGATCCGTTTAAGAGTAATTGAGGAATTCGAGTAGGCAATACCGTTGGCTCATTCATAGTGTCATCATAATTTAACTGCCAGTCAATGGTTTCCTTTTCAATATCCTCCAGCATGGTTTCGGCAATTCTTTCTAACCTTACCTCTGTATAACGCATAGCGGCGGGTTCATCTCCATCCTGGCTACCAAAGTTTCCCTGGCCATCCACTAAAGTATATCTCATACTCCAGTCCTGCGCCATTCTGACTATGGTACCATAAATAGAGGAATCACCATGAGGATGGTATTTTCCCATAACATCACCGACGATACGGGCCGATTTTCTATAGGGTTTATTGTAAGTATTTCCCATTTCATACATGCCATATAAAATACGGCGATGTACCGGTTTCAAACCATCCCGGGCATCTGGTAATGCCCGTCCTACTATCACGCTCATTGAATAATCAATGTAAGCAGATTTCATTTGTTCTTCGATATTTACAGGAATAACTCTTCCCCTGGGGGCGCCATTTTCCGGTAATTCTTCTCCTATTGTTTCCATAATTTTTTACTATTTGCAAATATACTTTTATAAGAGCGTTTTTCCTTAAAAAATGAAATTAATTACCAGATTTTTTTCACCATTTTTTGATAAAAATGTGGATATGTGTTTGATAACGGATGACTGTACCCTAATTATTAAAATGAAATGAAAACAGGAATTGAAAATGAAGATAAAATTGTCATAAAAGTTTAATATTTATCCTCTTTCAAAAAGTGAAATTTAATTCTTGAAATATTTATTGATCCCCTGTCGTTTTATTCAAATCAAAATCCAATCACCATTAAAAAAAAAGTATGAAAAAAGTCGTTTTAATTCTCTCATTGTTTATGATGTCAGCAACATTATCATTCGCACAACGCGGTCCCGCAATGCATGTAGATCTCGATGTAATTATTGGAAACAGAGCGCCCCTTCCAAGAGAAATGAAACTCATGAAAGCAGAAGAAGCAAGCCATCCAAACATTACCAAATCAATGCACGAAGTTGGAAATGCAATGAAACATTTACAGGATGCTCCTGATGATTTTGGGGGTCATAAAGCACAGGCCGAGGCAGACCTGAAACAGGCATGGGTATCTTTGAGAAAAGCTTTATATTATCGTCTTTATCAGTGAACAAAAAAGTAAGAATTCATTTCGAATTAAATAACAAGCAGTTTAATGCCTTCCAGTTTGGAAGGCATTTTTTTTACTCACCTGCCAAAATGTGTGGAATTCTTTGCCATAATTGTTTTATTTCAAATTTTAAATCAGGCTTCCCTCATCCACGTATTCCAATAATTTTTTACCTTACATTTTCAAACATTTTAAAAACATAGTTGAATGAAGTTCGCTATGGTTAAAGATTTCGGAATGAAATTTGACATCGGTTAATTACAGACAAACAAAAGTTTTCACCATAAATTTGTGTTTTAATAAAAATAAAATTAAGTTATGTTTCCAAAAGTAAACCCGACAAAAACAGTTTCCTGGAAAAAATTGCAGGATCATTTCAAAGAAATGAAACACGTGCATATTAAAGAATTATTCCGGGATCATTCAGACAGATTCAAAAAATTTTCGTTAGCGATGCCAGAGATCATCTGTGATTTCTCTAAAAATATAATCAATGAAAAAACAAAGCAATTATTGCTTGAACTTGCCAATGAATGCGAATTGCAGGAAGCCATAAAAGCCATGTTTACCGGGGAAGTAATCAATGGCACTGAAGGCCGCTCAGTATTACATACTGCACTAAGAAATTTTTCAGGCAAACCGGTTTATTCGGAGGGAAAAGATGTGATGCCCGAAGTAAAAAAAGAGCTGGAACATATCAAAAATTTTTGCAGCAAAATTCATAAAGGCGAATGGAAAGGTTACACAGGTAAAAAGATAAAATACATTGTGAATATCGGAATTGGGGGCAGCGATCTTGGGCCGGTAATGGTAACCGAAGCATTAAAACCTTATTGGAAAAAAGATATTCAACCTTATTTTGTAAGCAACATTGATGGTACCGACCTGGCAGAAGTTTTAAAAAAGATCACACCCGATGAAACTCTTTTTTTAATTGCTTCCAAAACTTTCACTACGCAGGAAACCATGACCAATGCGCACTCTGCCAGAGATTGGTTTTTGAAAAGCGCTAATGATAAAAAGGCCGTTGCTAAACATTTTGTAGCATTAAGCACCAATGAAAAAGGTGTGGAAGATTTTGGGATAGATAAAACCAACATGTTTGTTTTTTGGGATTGGGTCGGTGGGCGATATAGTCTTTGGAGCGCCATTGGATTATCCATCGCTTTGAGTATTGGGTATGAAAATTTTGAAGAATTACTAAAAGGGGGCTATGAAACTGACAAGCATTTTGAAGAAAAATCTTTTGAAAAAAATATACCTGTTATGATGGGATTAATAAGCCTCTGGTACATCAATTTCTTTGGCGCACAATCTGAAGCCATACTGCCTTACGATCAATATATGCACCGTTTTCCCGCTTACTTTCAACAGGGAAATATGGAAAGTAATGGAAAACATGTTGACCGTAACGGAAAGAAAGTAACTTATGCTACAGGCCCTGTAATTTGGGGCGAACCCGGAACCAACGGCCAGCATGCGTTTTACCAGTTGCTTCACCAGGGTACTCCTTTAATTCCATGCGATTTCATCGCTCCTGCTATTAGTCACAATCCAATGGGAGAGCATCATAAAATATTATTGTCTAATTTCTTTGCGCAAACCGAGGCGTTGATGAATGGTAAAACCAGGCAGCAATTACAGGCAGAAAATGTTCCTGAAAAATTAATCCCTTTCAAAGAGTTTGAAGGAAATAAACCAACTAATTCGTTTCTTATCACCAAAATAACTCCATTTACCCTGGGAGAAATGATTGCATTATATGAACACAAAATATTTGTACAGGGAGTTATCTGGAATATTTATAGTTTCGATCAATGGGGGGTGGAGCTGGGCAAAGTGCTTGCAAAAAAAATATTAACTGAGTTGGAAAATAATGAAAAAATTAGTTCTCATGATACCTCCACAAATGGGTTGATAAATGCATACAAGAAGATAGCGAACGGTTGATCTCAATAACATGAGTGGATTGCAAGGAATAAATGAGGAATTCGTAAAATTATTTTAAATTTGGGTGTAATATTATCATCCTCTTCAAAACTAAAATTCATACGTTATGAAGCAGTTATTAATTCTTAGTATTGCTATTCTTGTATTTGTTACCGTAAAAGCTCAGCAAAATTCCTTTAAAATAAAAAAAACAAAAATGCCCGATGGCTTTATAGGTGCTGGAGGCAACGGTGTTAAAGGGAGTGAAGTTTATGCATTCAATGATCCCAATTCTAAATTTTTGTTTGAAAACGGTGAAGGAAAAGTATATGAATCATTGCTTGATAACATGCGCTTCCTGGCCCCGGAGTTTCATTCAAACATGCCTCACTCGATTTCCAACTTTAAATCAAATATGCCCGTTAAAAAAATGGGAGTAATAGGTTTGCATAACGGTACAGTGATTACATTACCTGAATTTCCACCCAGGCAGTAGTATATCCGCTTTCAGTTCATGTCGCCTCTGCATTTACAGCATAATGTTCCGTACAGTAATCGGGCTTTTGTATCTATGGCTACATCACCCACATTATACCGCCTATATACAATTTCTGTTCGTAGACGCAAACTTTTGCCACTGCCTTCATTCAGATTCCACTTCACAGTGGACTCCCTTGCCTTTAGCTAATACTCCTTACTGTAAAGCGTATTCGGGACTTACACCCTATAGCTGATATACATGCCTGTCGCACCAAAAAAAATCCTCTCAATAATTGAGAGGATTCATTTTATTTTTCTAAACTAATTTACCATTTATCTACTTCTTCGTGCTGGGTAGGGTTGAAAGGTTCATCCGGTGTTTTTGTTTCCTGTGATACATCAGGAGTAGTGCTATTGGTAACCGGTGCAGGTTTATCATCAGATTTTACGAAATTAGATGAGGTAGAAGATTCATCCTCTTTTACGTCAGATGAAAACTCTGTTTCTTTTTTCTCTTCATTAGAGTACCCTTTATAATTTTCCGAATTTTCATGATTAAAAGCATCGAAGTCAAAATCCGGCATCAGCTCTGTTTTTACGTAATCTATCGCCTCGGTCATTCCTTTCAGAAACTTATTAAAATCCTCTTTATACAAAAAGATTTTATGTCTGTCATATCCATCTTCATTAAATTTCTTCCGGCTTTCTGTAATGGTTAAATAATAATCGTTACCACGTGTTTCTCTTACATCGAAGAAATAAGTTCTGCGTTTACCTGCCCTTATACGCTGGCTGTAAACACTTTCCATCTTTTTGTCATTATTTTCGTACGCCACTTTTTTATTTATTTTATTTATTTATGAAAACATTTTAAGAGAGGCAAAGATAAAATTGTTTTTGAATTGACAAAATATTTGGGTGCATTTCAAAATGTCGCTTTGTTTTTTTATTTGCCTCACCCCTTTTTATTCTCCTCTCCCGTTGGTGAGAGGGGGAAGTGGTGCGACATTTTGAAATGCATCCAAATAAATACGGGTAGTTAAGATTCATTCAACCACTTTTTTATCTTCTTCCTGCTGCCGGCGATACATTTGGGCATATATTCCATTCATTTCAAGTAAAGAATGATGAGTTCCCTTTTCGGCAATAGCTCCATCTTTTAGTACAATGATTTTGTCAAAATTGAATAAAGAAAAAATCCGGTGCGTAATAATGATAGCGGTTTTTTCATGAAGATATTCATACAAATTAGAAATAATTGCATTTTCTGTTTTGGCATCTACCGCGCTAAGGCAATCGTCAAAGACGGTTATTCCATGATCTTTGATCAATGCACGGGCAATTGAGATCCTTTGTTTCTGTCCCCCACTTAAAGTAACACCACGCTCCCCTATCATGGTTTGATATTTTCCGGGAAATAAATCAATTTCTCCTTCCACAGCCGCATTTGCCGCGGCCATTTTTACTTTTCTTTTCTCCGGATTTTGCATCGCAAAACCAATATTATTCTCCACAGAATCACTGAATAAAAATACATCCTGTGGCACATAACTTATCTGCGACCTTACTGATTTCAGATCAATATCTTTAATATCAATGCCATCATAAAGAATGGTACCGTTTTCAAGATCATACATCCTGAGCATCAGTTGGGCTATGGTTGATTTCCCTGACCCGGTTTTCCCGATTATTGCCACTTTTTCGCCCTTATGTATTTTAAGAGAAAATTTTTTAATGGCATGAATACCGGTATGAGGATACACGAAATCCACATTCTTAAATTCGATATTCCCTTTCAGAATTACTTCTTTTGCATGAGGTTCATTGGCTACCGAAGGCACTGTATGCAGAAATTCGTTTATGCGTCGCTGTGACGTCGCCGCCCTCTGGATCATACTGGCTGTCCATCCGATAGCACTAACCGGAAAAGTAAGTAATAAAACATACATGATGAATTCGCCAATTACACCAATGCTAATACTGCCATTAATCACATAAATGCCTCCGATCATAATGGTAAGCAAGGTGCTTAATCCTATCAACAGACCCATAGACGGAAAATAAATAGCTTCGGTTTTTGCAAGAGAAATAGAATACGTTCTGTAATCCTCACTGTTTTTGTCAAAAAATCCCAACATGGCTTTCTCCTGCACAAAAGATTTGATGACCCTCACACCTGAATAAGACTCCTGGGCATTAGTGGTAAGATCAGACAAAAGAGATTGTATTTTATCTGCCTTACGATTGATAATTGTATTTACATAATAGATGGTAAAAGCCAGTATGGGCAGCGGTGCCAACACATATAAAGTGAGTTCTTTATTTTCATTAAGCATATAAGTAACCGAAAAACCAATAGTGGCGGCAAGGTTGATCAGGTACATAACTGCAGGACCTACATAGCTGCGTACCCTGCTTACATCTTCTGAAATGCGATTCATCAAATCGCCGGTATTGTGCGTTTTATAAAATTGGGAATCTAATTTTTGATAGTGTTTAAATATTTCATTTTTTTGCTCATACTCAATATGGCGACTCATTACAATAATGGTTTGTCGCATCAAAAACATAAACAACCCACTGATAAGAGCCAGAACTAAAAGGGTTATACCCGAAAACAGGATTTTTGATTTATAGGAAGCTTTATCCGCATTAAGTTTATGAATAAATATATTTACAAGCGGATCGTAATGTGCAGTAGCTTTTTTGCTGACAGCTTGTCTATTGTGGGTTAAACTTATTTCTACCGTGTTTAAAACATATTTCGTTACCTGCGGCGCTAAAATCCTGAAATAATTGGACAAAACAATAAATACGATTCCCAGCAAAAACAACCGTTTGTATTTCCAGAAATATTTATTTAAAGACTTTAGATGTTTCATTGAGTTAATGTACTAATTGAGCAAATATCGTAAAAATTTAGCGGTCAGCACCGGAGGTCGGTATCGTCGTTTAAACAGAAAGATTTCCGAGAAAAGATAACTTTAAATTTTTATAATATCTAAAATGATACCCACGGATGCTAAGAATTAGCAGCCTTCAATCAAATGAATTATAAATTTTATCTCCTAAATATTTTTCAAAAATTTCAATGGATTTGGTATCTGTCAATACTTTCAGATGATTGAAATGATGCAGGTCGGTACCCACAAAATCAGCAAGATTATTTTCAAGAATATATTTTGCAGCTTTGGTTACATTTTTTCCATAATAACCGGTGAGGGAAAGAAGGTTTACCTGGAGCAAAAAACCCAGTTCTTTAAGCCGGAAATACGCTTCATAATTTCGGTGATAATACGGATACCGTTCGGGATGTGCCATCAAAGGCAAAAGGTTATTAATATTGATCTCGAAAGAAATTTCTTCCAGCTTTGAAGGTGGTGTAGAATAGGAAAGTTCAGTAAGAATATAATTTTTTGCCAGGTTCATCAAGGGCTCTTTTTTTCGAAGGAGTTCCATGAAATGATCATCCAGCATATATTCGGCTCCGGCACTAATCTCTACCTGCATACCACTTTGTCCTACTGCACTTTTTAATCTGTCCAGAGCATAATTAATGGTCTGAGGATTATTATGATACATATCGCTAATGACATGAGGTGTGCAGATGAACTTTGTGAGACCTGCATCAGACAAGGATTGTAACAATTCAAGGGAAGTTTCCATATCGGGTGAACCATCATCCAGGCCTGGCAAAATATGAGAATGTATATCCTGGGCCAGCCATGAGAATCCCGGGAAAGCAGGCTCGTTTTTTCTGGATTGAAAAATACTCATTCTACAAATCTATGTAATTATCTATCGGCAGGGAAATAGGTAAGTGGCAATTTGAGAAAATCCTCTTCCTTATTTTCAATCGCAAATTGTTTGGCGTAAGAACTATAATATTGAGGAAGTTTTATAATGGGTTTCAGAATCGAAACTATAAAAGGTAATGGAATTTTATTTCTTTTCATGGCTAAAAAATCGCGTCGGTTAGCCCGAAACCTGCTTTTTAAATTTCCATTGCTGATATCGCCATTTCTCATTTTTACCAACATCGAATCAATTTATTGAGAACCTACTTTGTGCAAATAAAGGTATACCACCTTAAAAATTGTTTCAAAATAAACTATTTGTTTAGATGTGGTTTTGTGATAACCTAAAACTTCTAATCTTGAAATTATGGAAATTATAGTGTCGGATCTTTTGAATAAATCTCTCAGATGTTTGTATTTTTCATCTGCCGCATAAATCAGAATATTACTATCTACTAAAATCATTTTGATCTTTGATTAACAATCCGGTCTTTCCTGGTTTGTTTCTGCCAGGAAGATGGATCTCCAAAATTGGAAACATCTGCACCGGCATCAATTATCCTGAACAGGTCTTCCCGTTTATTCCTTTTCAGCGTTTCGGTTTTTTGGAAATTACATGTTTCCTGATTCTTAGCTTTTCAGCTATAGCAATTAATTAATAAGTTTACATCCTTTTTGTTATCAGTCTCAAATGTCACTTGTTCCATTTATTCTTCTCTTTTTTTGTGTTTACCAAATTTACATTTTTTTTAGATAGGAATTTTTTGCTGCTCAATCTCATTTAATGGATTAGAAGTTAATCAGTGTCCGTCATTGCGAGGAACGAAGCAATCTCATTTAATGAATTAGAAGCCAGGCTGTGTTCGTCATTGTGAGGAACGAAGCAGTCTCATCCTTAGTAAAAAGATTGCCACGAAAACATTCATGATCCAATTAAACAATAAACATTAATTACCGTTTTCTCGCAATGACGTTCCAGCAGGTGCGAAACAATCTCGTTTAATGAATTGAAAGTCTCTCTATGTTCGTCATTGCGAGGAACGAAGCAATCTTCCTTCTTACGATGAGATTGCCACGAAAACATTGAAACCATTTATAGAAGCGGCACAGAAAGAAAAAGTACATTTGTTTTTTTGTGATGCAGCACATTTTGTATTACAACCATTTCTTTGTTCTATGTGGTGTGCCTTTCGTGTCTTTATAAAAGCTTCTGCCGGCAGAAACCGTATTAATGTATTAGGCGCTGTAAATGCCATTACAAAAGAAGTAACGACCATTACCAATACCACTTATATTACCTCGACCACCCTTATTGATTTTCTAAAATTATTGAAAGAAAAATATGCTGATAAACCTATTGCAATCGTCCTTGATAATGCCCGCTATCAACACTGTTTTTTAGTAACAACTTTTGCAAAATCATTAGGCATTCATTTGCTTTTCCTACCCCCGTATTCTCCTAATCTTAATATCATAGAACGGTTATGGAAATTTACAAAAAAAGAAATTTTATACGGGAAGTATTATGACAAACCAAAATTATTTCATCAGGCAATCGAGAGTTTCTTTGATGGAATTAATGAAAATTTCAAATCTCATCTATCAAAATTACTTACATTAAAATTCCAATTCTTTGATGATAAAAATTCACTAATTTACCCCTTGTGAAGTATAAGTCTCTTCGCCGTTCTGAGAAAATGTGACTGCCTGCAGGTTTCCCTTTTTTAAAGAGTTCATTAATCTGTCCGCTACTTCAGGTGTTTCCATTTCTTTGACTGGATATTTTGATAATGTTTTCTCCCAGGTCGAAGCCATAATTTTCACCAAAGATTTGAAAATCCCTGTTTCCTTTTTCGTTGTTAGATTCTGATGGCTTTAGTTTTACCCACGCATTATAGGCTACGCCCTCTTTGTTAGTGAGGTCTTTATTTACTGCCCTGCCGGAAAGAAGATTGAAGGCTTCTTTTGCTGTAATTCCCTTTCCCTTATTGATATAAAATTTTTGGCTCTCATTGTTATCCTCCGGCAGTCCTTTTAATTGTGCGGAATAGCTGTTTAAAAAGTACATGTTGCTTTCTTTGCCTTTGCTAAAGTGGAGGGCGAAGTCAACTTCCTGCTTTTTTTCTGAATTGAGAGGAGAATAGAATTCTTTTGAAATCGGGAAATCAATTTTTTCTTTTCCTTCTTTCATTGCCTCTTTTAATGCTTCACCATGTCGTTCGCCAAAACCGAGGTACTTAACCTGGTTATTGATATAATCCAGGTTCTTTTGAAGATAGTTTTCTTCATTGTTACTTAATTCTCCACTTTGGTTGGTAAGGTTTTCTTCTGTCCCGATAGCTATCGCATAGGCGTCAAGTTAATTTTTATATTTTTGATACAAATCTGTCATAGTCGTTCTGTCGGAACGCTTGTCATAGCAGCAATTCAGCACAATAAGCTCTTTTAAAAATTTATCGGGAATGACTAT
>DATKQQ010000093.1:0-3753 GCA_035532615.1 Hanamia sp. | reverse complement strand
TTGTGTTTTTTACAACTTCCTTCGAAAAAAAAGATATCGAAACCGGATTTAATATGGGCGCGGATGGTTATATAGTTAAACCCTGTTCGTGCGAAGAACTATTATACAAATTGAAAAAGCTATTGGGATAAAAATTAATTAACGAAAGATCTTCATAATACTACCCATTTCAATGCCAAAGCCTTTTATTGATAGTCCATCTACATTGATGAGGAATCACCTATTTTTGACAGCGGTCATTGTAAAAAATAAATGGTAAGAATAGATTTGTAAAAAAATAAAATAAGAAATTTGGAAAGTAGAAAGCCTCTTCATAAAAAAGGTACAGTTTGCCAAAAAACGGATGCAATATCCAAAATTTAGATAAAGAAGGAAGAAGAAAACGGGAATGATTAAGAATTCCCACCCTGGGCTTTCAAATAGCGATTCATTAAAGAAAGATATTTTTCGGCGGCAGCGAATGCTTTTGACTTTTCATGATCCGTTTTTGCACTTCCGGCGCGCAGGCTGTTTACTTTCGCACGTATATTGGCACGATAACTCTTGTAATAAATAAAGAGATTACGTTCTTCTGCTGTTTTCATTGCAGGAAAAAATTGATTATAATATGTAAGAAACAATTCAGACAAATCCTTTCGATCAAATGCATCCAAATCCATGCAGAGAAAAACCACTTCATTTAATACATCAATCTGCCTGAAATCATCATTGAATTCAATGCAATCAAAGGGCACAGGCTCCGGCAACAAAAAAATATTTCTCGAATGTAAATCGCCATGGCAATCCCTGTATAAACCATTACTCAACCTTTCTGCAATCAACTTCTTATTCTTATTCAAAAACTGATTAGAAAATTCAATAGCGTCATCTATCATCGTGCCATAAGAGTAACCAAGTGTTTCGGCCAGGTATTTTTTTTTCTGCTTTCAAATCATTAAATTTTTCCCGGATATCTTGTAAATCTTTTTGATAAATAATATTCGTGTTTTTATGAAAGCTAGCTATTTTCTCAGCGAGTCTTTTTATATTTTCTTCTGTAACTTGGTGCTGCAATAATAATTGATCCGTTTGTTTCTCCGTATCCAGTTTATTCATTTTTACTGCATAGTCAATTATCGTTCCCTTATCTCCGCCAATAATTATTTTATGCTGGTGTTCACGTATGGTGGACACTTCAAGATAAACATGATCACTCAATCTTTTGTTTAATTTGATTTCTATTTCGCAATAAAATCGGCGAAGTTCGAGTGTGGAAAAATCAAGAAAAGAATACTGAACTGGTTTCTTGATTTTATATACGAATTCATCGCATAATATCACCCAGGAAATATGTGTTTCTATTAATTTTTGCTGACTGGTTTTTTCAGGAAATGCACCTTCAGATAACAGCCTATTGATTTGTTCGGTTGTCATTTTTTTCTTTCAGATATTTTGTTGCTAATTCAAGCATTTCATTAATATTGTCGTTGGTTGATCTTAATACCAGGTGTGGCCTATCAAGTGGTTCATTATTATGTTTGCTGATTAATTTGTAAATCCCAAAATCAGCCTCGCTATCCGGCCTTTCCTTTTCTTTTCTACTCTTTTTCTGATTATATTTTCATCGGCCTGTATTTCAATAAATAAAATTCCATCTTTGTCTTCCATTTCATCTATGAACATTTTCCTGGTATCCCTTCTATGAAAAGTAGCATCCAGGACCAAATTATTATTTTGTTTCACCGCTTTTTTCATTTGTTCAAGCATCTTTTTATATACCATTTTTTTTCGTCTTCAGAATAAACTCGTTCTTTAAACCATTCTTTTCTCACCTTATCACTATTTACATGACCGGCATGGATCATCTTTGCAAGCCGGGAGGCAAAATAACTTTTATCGGAACCTGGTAAACCAAAAACAATTACAATCATTTAATTCAATTTTGTTTAAAATTAATTTTCCAATGGTCTGCCTGTATTAAATCAATTATCATAGTTCCTGCACCTATAAGAATTTAATTTTGAAATTGTCGTTTTCAAATATTTCGTTCATTTTTTAAAATTCATAATTATGAAAAAAAGTTGGTTTACTGTTTTATTTGTCTCTATTTTGTTTTCCTGCAATCAAAGTACAAATAATTCCCGTCCTACGATGCCGAGGCTCAATCCGCAAATGCCGATATAAACATGACGCTTAACAATGGTGCGAAATGGAAAGCTGATTCTATAACCAATCATAATGTGATACGCCTAAAAGATACTGCAAACATGTTCAGAGTGAAACCTTATCCGGAGCTGGATACCTACCAACTATTAGGGGGTTATTTATCCAATGATGTGGATACAATGCTACTGCAATGCAGAATGAAAGGAGCAGATCATGAAGCCTTGCATAAATGGCTGGCACCGATTATAGAGCAATCTGGTCGTCTGAAAAATGTAACTGATACTGCTGTAGGAAGAAGAATTTTCGACTCTGTTGACAATCGTATAAATATATTCAATCAATATTTTGATTGAATATGATTTTCAAGGGTATCTAAAAACTTTTCAAGATTTTATAATTAGACCGCTGAAATTTCAAAACAAACAATAAACTAAAAGGCGTAATCCGGATAGATTGAATTGGGGACAATTTCAATCTAAAACTTTCAAATAAATCTGCTTAGTTTTTTTTCTTTAAATCACTTTGCCGAAAAATCCTGCACGGAATGTAAGGTTTTATTCACTCAAAAATGAATTTTAAATATTTATGACCAATATCATTTTAAATTCTGTTCTTCATCATTTTTATACCATAGCCATAATGCTAATTTTATCAAAAAATATAAACCATGTTCGATACATTGAGTAATAAGCAAATAATAGATGTAATTTCTAATAACGTTGTAGGTAGGTTAGGCTGCCATGCGGATGGTAAAACTTATGTAGTTCCTGTAAGCTATGCTTATGACGGAGATTATATTTATATACGATCTTTTGAGGGAATGAAATTAGCTATGATGAGAAAAAACCCAAACGTTTGTTTCCAGGTTGACAGGATGGAAAGCATGGCTGACTGGGAATCAGTAATTATTTGGGGAACCTTTGAGGAACTTACCAATGCAAAAGAAAGAGAAAAGGGATTAAAGATTTTGCTTTCCCGGATTCTGCCGAATGTATCCACCAACATGGTAAAAATGACTCCGGAATGGCCTTTTCCTACTAATGATTTTAAAAGGATAGATGGTATAGTTTATAGAATCCACATTACAGAAATAACGGGCCGTTGTGAAAAACTGGATTCGGAATTATACCGAAGATAACCTGGATAAGAGATCACTATTTTAATTATAAAAAAAATTCTTTAAATACAGAAGTCAATAGGATTCATTTCAGTCGTCCTTTGGATTTCAGTCAAGGGTGTCAAACCAGGAAGGTTTTTTTGAAAGGTATTTGATTTATTGAGTCTCTAATAAACTTTCATGGTTTTCTTTCACAGGATCTATGCTGCTTTGTTGTGCTTAAAAGCAGGATGATCTGATAGTTATCGGATTTGAAATGTACGCTGTCATACTGTATTTTAAATACTTTGGTTATTTGATTATGAAAATTACAATTGCGCTGGAATTGTTTATTTTTCTCAACAATACAGTTCGCATATTATTGGAACACTTTCCTTTCCAAAATTCATTGCTGCCACACTTCTTGCACTTTACTCCGTCTTTCCATTTTATATCCATCAAATAGGTTATGCAATCAGCATCACTCTGAAACTTTTTTGTAAATTCTATTA
>DATKQQ010000092.1:0-39700 GCA_035532615.1 Hanamia sp. | reverse complement strand
ATCTTCCAGGTTATGAAGGCCAAGTCAGGCAGGTAAACATAACAGGTAATGGAAAAATCAAACCTGCTATCATCATCAGCAATGACATGGACTTGCCGGTTGAACAGATTGTAAGAAAATATGCCCGGCGCTGGCTTGTGGAAAAAGCGATCAGTGAACAAATCGAATTCTTTCATCTTAATAAAGTATCTTCTTCTATGGTCATCAAAGTGGACTTTGACTTAACAATGAGCATCGTAACTCATAATCTGTATCGCCTCTTTGCAAGAGACCTGGACAGATATGCCCACATGAGTGATCAAAGAATTTATCAGGAATTTATAAAAAATGCCGCGGACATTAAAATCCAGGGAGAAACCATTGTTATCCAGCTAAAGAAAAAAAGGAGCCTTCCATTGGCAATTGAAAAAATGAGTCAATTCGCCGAATTGAAATATCCATGGCTCAAAAATAAAAAAATACGTTTCGAGGGAGCAACTTATTCTTGAAAGGTACGTGTGATTAATTACCGTGAATATCTGTGTTTATTATAGTCAGCCTTACTCCGATTATTATGTGCAGAATGCATCTTTCTTAAAATTGGATAACATTGGCCTGTCTTATAATGTGGGAGGTATTTTTCATAATGAAGCCAACCTGGTTGTTAATGCCCATTGTCAAAATGTATTTACCATTACAAAATATACAGGAATAGACCCAGAAATATACGGTGGTATTGATAACACAGTGTATCCGGTAGCAAGAATATATAGTTTAGCTATCTATTTGCCCGGATCAGAACATTAATTTCCGAAAATAATCTTTTATAATAATAATTTTTCCATCTATTCCAATACATGGTACATTGCCATCATAGCTGCTTCCATATGATCATCCACATGGCAATGAAACATCCACATGCCGGGATTATCGGGGATCATATCTGCAACGGCCATTTGTGCCGGAGAAAGTGCTATTACATCTGTTCGATTCCCATTTCTATCGGTCAACTCTACTCTTCATCTTCCATCAGCCCCATGTTCATCAATTTTATCTTTACACCATTGATACCGCGACCTAATTTTTTTGCAATATCCTTTATGGCAACGCCGTCATTGAAAAGCTCTGACGCTTCGTCTTCGTCTTCATCTGTCCAATGTTTGCTATGATTGGTTGTTTTTGCATAGTTGCTTTTTTCATTTTTGTTGTTGAAAGATGATGCATACAAATCCCAATCATCCTGGTGGTTGTTTCTATAATATTTTTTATTTGAATTGAAAACGGGTTGCGGTTGCTGCGCCAGTTCTATACTTTGCAACGGATTTATTTCAGAAGGAATTTTCAATTTATTTTTAACGCGCGTAGCTGCCACATATAAAATATTAATTTCTTCGGCAAGTTTGTCTTTTGACTGCTGGGTTATTTTATCGCCGCCATATTGTGCAATATATTTCTTCAGTTTTTCTTCGTTTACAAAATCATTCAATAGCGTTACTTCATCATACTCCATGCCCTTGCAGCGATGCACGGTACTGAATATCATATCGGCATCTTCTTTAGCAGCAGTATGATTGTTTTTTAATTCAGTTATAAGAGAAGGTAATTGGTTACCAAATTCTTTTACCACTTCTACAATCATCCCGAGGCTATTGTCTTCCGTTTTATCAATATAATCCTCCAGTTCTTTCATGCTTTTCATACCGGCAATTAATTTGTCTTTTATTTTCTGAGGCTTGCCGTTATAGAGATTTAGCACATCATACAACGATGCACCCTCATCAGCAAATGTGTAGCTGTTGATGTTGCCTTCGAAATGCAATGTTTTTAAATCGCCATGTTGCCATTGGGCTATCGCATTCAGCAGCAAACTTAAATTAGTACGGCCCAGTGTAGCCTTGGTTTTCAAGGCGTCGCCGGTTTTGCCAATACCTGTAATTTTCACTTTGGGTAATTGCCCTAAATGTTTTTTCCATGCAAGTATTTTGTTGGCAACTAACGCTACTTCTTCATCGAAACGAAAACTGTTGCTGAGATTATAAACCGGAAAAGCCACCTGCTGCAAACTGTTAATAGCATAACGCCATCCGTAAATTTGCTGGTGTACATCGCCGACAATTATTTTAATGGCTTTTTGTTTTAAAAAAACATCCAGCATAGCAGCGCTGGCATCCTGCCCTTCATCAAACAAAATATAATCGTAAGGCAATACCGGGCTGCTTAGTTGAAATTTTTTTAGGTAAAAATCGTGTGTTACGCTTATTTCTGCCTTATCCATTTTGGCCAAAGCTTCACGGGTAAAATGTTCTATTTTTTGATAAAAATTAAGGACAAATGTTTTGGCTTTCGCGTCTGTTATTACATCGGCATAATTTAATTCCTGCACTTTGGCGGCATTGCTGTTACAGAAATAACTGATGAATTTATTTACGTGTGAAGCAATAATAAAATCCGTATGCCGGTCGCCTGTTTTTATATTCAAAATATCGCACCATTCATAACTTTTATATCCCTGCGCTACATGATAGCTGCTGTGTTTGATGATATAATCAAAGGCAAGTGAATGGGCCGTTTCCACTTTTACAATATTAACTCCGGCTGCAGCAAACTTTTGAATCGCTTCTGTTTTAACTGTTTTATTAAATGCGAGATATAATATTTTACTACCGGCTGCGCGGCTTTTTGCATACTCAATTAGCGTAGTTGTTTTGCCACTTCCGGCCACAGCGTTTATCACCAAATCGTGATTGGTGGCTATAACGGCTTCTTGATCTGCGGTGAGTTGCATAGAGCAAATGTAAAAGTTTATTCTTTGTTGATAAATTTACCGGACAACTAATAAATCATACTATAAATTTGACCCTCAAGTTCAATTATGGCAGCAACATCAAAATCAAAAAAAACAAAAAAGAGGAATTATAAACCAAAGCCGCAATTATCCAATACCCGCAAACCCGCAGATTTGACGGTAGAGCAATGGCAAACCGGATTGCGCAAACAGATAGCAGAGAAAACAGATTTTAAATTCTCCAACATTGGGGATGGAATTGCCTTTAGCGATTACAAGGTTTATAATGCCACCACAAAAAATAATTACAAAGTGGCGCTGCGCAGCATTGACAACAGTTTGAACTATTGCTCATGCTACGATTTTAAAACCAACCAGCTTGGCACTTGCAAACATATTGAGGCGGTGTTGATATACATCCGCAAAAGGCCGCATTTACGCAAAGCGCTTGCACATCCCTATTCTACCACTTACAGTTCGATGTACATGGAGTACCGTGGTGAAAGAAAAATTAAGTTTAGGATTGGAACTGAAAATGAAACGGAATACAAAAAATTATTTAAACCATACGTTGATAAGACAGGCGGCCTGAATGAAAAAGGTTTTGAAGAAATTGATGTGATATTGCAAAAGGCTTTTCAGATTAATACCTCTTTTCGCTGTTATGATGATGCGCTGTCTCACATTATTCAATGGCGTGAAAAAAAAGAACGGAAAGAATTCTTACGCCCCTATTTTAAAGAAAATAAACTTCCTGAAATAAAGAGCCTGAAAGTAAAACCATTTCCTTATCAAACGGAAGGGATTTTATTTTGCGCAGCCGCAGGCAGAAGCATCCTGGCAGATGATATGGGCCTGGGCAAAACCATACAGGCCATCGCTGTGGCGCAACTTTTACACGAACACAGGCAAATACAAAAAATATTGATAATATGCCCTACTTCTTTAAAGTATCAATGGCAAAGTGAGATTGAAAAATTTACAACTGGTTCCACAACGGTAATAGAAGGCAACTACCTGAAAAGACAAAAATTATACAAAGAAGAAAATAGTCTATACAAAATAGCAAGTTACAATATGGCGGTGAATGACAGGGAACTCATAGATGAATTCCAGCCTGATTTCATTATTCTGGACGAAGCGCAACGCATTAAAAACTGGCAAACCAAAGTATCGCAATCCATCAAGAAACTGCAAAGCAAATATGCGCTCGTGCTAACAGGGACGCCACTTGAAAATAAATTAACGGAATTGTATTCATTGGTGCAATTTATAGACCCTTTGCATCTTGGCTCTCTTTACAATTTTATCTCGGCTTACGAGCAAACAGATGAAACCGGAAAAGTAATTGGTTACCAGAATCTGCATGAAGTAAAAGAAAGGCTGAAACACATCTTGCTGCGCCGAACCAAAAAAGAAGTATTAAAACAATTGCCTTCCCGAACAGATAAAAATCTGTTTGTTAGCATTACCAATGAACAAAGAGCAGTCCACGATGATTACTATGAAATTGTAAGAAGAATAGTAAACAAATGGAAAAAAATGGGTTTCTTAAAAGAAGAAGACCGGCAAAGGCTGATGATTGCGCTTAACATGATGCGGATGGTGTGCAACAGCACTTACATTATAGACCAGGAAACCAATCATCAAACCAAGCTGGATGAACTCTTTGATATTCTGGAAGAAGCGATTGCAGCAGGCGAAGAAAAAATCGTGATTTTTAGTCAATGGGAAAGATTTACCAGGCTTATAGCTCATCAGTTGGACGAGCAAAAAATCGGTTATGCCAATTTAAATGGGAAGGTGCCAAGCCACAAACGAAAAGATTTATTTGACCGGTTTAATAATGATGATAACTGCCGCATTTTTCTTTCAACCGATGCAGGCGGCGTAGGCCTTAACTTACAGGCAGGCTCCATGTTGTTCAATATGGATTTGCCGTGGAACCCTGCTGTGCTGGAACAACGTATTTCGCGCATCTACCGTCAGGGGCAAAAAAGAAATGTAAGCATCATCAACTTTGTAGCCCGCAATACTATTGAACACGGCATGTTGGGGAAACTTAAATTTAAAAGGGCTTTAGCAGAAGGAATATTAGACAATGGGGAATCAAATATTTTTGTGGGCGACAGCAAGTTCAATGTGTTTATGAAAGGCATTGAGAGCCTGTTTGAGGACGACGCCATTACTACATCAGACGTTGACAGCGAAAGTGAGGAAGCGACCTCGGTAGAAAAACCGGTAGAAGCCAAAATGAAAGAAGCGCCTACAACTTATGAAGATGATGATGTAAAACAAACCACTCCGCCCAAAGAACAACAACAGCCTGAATCATTCAATGCTAAACCGGAACAGCAATTGATACAAACTGCGTCTTCATTCTTGACCCAATTAGGCAATGTATTATCAGATGCAAAAGCAACTGAAAACCTGTTGCAATCCATTACTAAAAAAGATGAAGCTACCGGGCAAACCTATTTACATATACCAGTGGAAAATGAAAATGTAGTTAAAAATGCTTTTACTGTATTGGCTGGGTTGTTTAAAGGAATGTCGGGAAAGTAAGAAAGCGTTAGTTCAATTTCTGTTCATTCAGAATAAGGATAGCAGTCCGCTGAATAGCTTTTCGGTAACAGCGACATCGGTTATGGGTATTTTGCAAGCTTGAGCAGGAATTTTCAACTGTCTCAATCTTTGGAGCACTTAACCTGTAAACTTTTTTTAGAACGTGCCACGGATGTGGTCATAAAAATGACTTTATAATAAAAGAAATTACGATTTCCTATTTGCACCTTCTTTGAAGCGATGGCCTCACCAACGGCTAAATTTAATGCAATAAAGATATGACATTGCTCAATTCGTTTTGTTGGTGAAACAGTCTATTGCTCAGCCTTTCGTAGCATTCTCCTGCTATTTTTAGAATGTTCCAAATAACAAAGTATTGCTGTTCTGAGTTTCCCGAATTGCAGAACAGGTGTAAAGCAGGACAGCGGCTAATTTTTGATTTAGATTTACAGATGACCGTGGTAGACTCCGGAATACTAAGCATCAAGGCAGGAAGTTCCTCTCATGATATTTGTTTAAAGGAAATCAGGCGGTTAATAAAAGGTAAAATAGTGATTGCGAAAGAATAATGCAGTAAACCAGGAAAAATAAAGAATTGCTGTTTTACAAAAGATCCATTGAAAAATTTGTACCCATGCAGAGAATCGAACTCTGTTTATGACGTTGAGAACATCTTCTCCTACCATTAGAGGACACGGGCATTATTTTATCTTAAACTAAAGCGTTCAAAGATAATATTTCTTGCTCAGGAATGTTTCCTTTTTCAATGAAGTAGCTAAGCCGGCATTTCTAAAAAGCACAAAGATAAATATTGGCACTAAGCTTTAGGAATTGCTTCAATTATTAATTAGTGGATTACTCTTTTTTATTTGAGCATAACAGGAAAGATTAAACGAGAATTTAGTTTTTCAAAAAAGAGATTTATCACTCAGGCTTTCAAATTAAACATTTGCCGGGAGGCTTTCTTCGCCGGAAACCATGATGCTGCGAAAGCAATAATCAGAGAAGTACATATGACAAGAATGAAATCGGTAAGCACTAATTTCACGGGGAAATAATCAATTAAAAAAGAATTCCCTACTAATTTGATAATGTGATATTTCATTTGAAGAAAACAAATGATAAGAGCTAAGATAATGCCGATTGAGGCGCCAACAACAGCAAGTAAAATACCCTCGCTTAAAAATATTTTTTGGATCAGCGATTTGTCTGCCCCTAAAGATTGCAATACGCTGATGTCTTTTCTTTTTTCCAGCACAAGCATCGTTAAAGCGCCTACCATATTGAACGCCGCAATAATGAGAATTAAAGTGAGCACTGCATAAATAAACCATTTTTCGAGATGCATGGAATGGTATAGACTGATATTTTGCTGGTATTTGGTTAATACTTTATATCTGCCACCCAATTTATGTTGAAGCATATTTGTAAATTCATCCGCCTTTCCGGGATTTACTAACGAAATCTCGAGAGCGCTGTATTCATCCGGTCTATAATTCATTTGCTGCTTCATAAAAGCAAGATTCGTTATTACATATTTATTATCAAAATCTTGTTGAATGGAAAAACTTCCGGAAGTAGTGGCATTTCCTTCACTCAAAGCCGAGAGCGGATTAGGATTATCAGAATATGTTTTTTTGGGAAGAAAAACGGTTACGGGAAAAAGATTTCTGTCTGCCTGAACGCCAAGCGCACTTTCAATACCCGCGCCTAAAATTAATTTAGGATTATCCAGAGTTCCTACATTATAAACTCCATGATACATTTTTTGAGGTACTCCCGAAACTTTATAATAATTAGAATCAACACCCTTTAATAAAACCACAGTTTGTTGCTCACCGTTTTGCAACAACGCTTTTTCTTCTACATCTAATGAAGTTCCTTTTATCCCTGGAATTTTATTGATTTCATTTAGCTGTGCTTGAGTAAGAACAAAAGTTTTCCCTCTGGCGGGTATTACTTTTACATCCGAATAAAAATTAGAATAAAGAGATTTTACCAAATCTTCAAAACCATTGAAAACACTAAGTACTAACACCTGGCATAAGGTAGAAAAGGCAATCACACCCGCCGTTACCCACGAAATAATATTGATAGCATTCGTGCTTTTTTTTGCTTTAAAATATCTCCAGGCGAATTTTAGATACAAGTTATTGGTTAATTAGTTATTAGTTAATCAGTCGTAGAATTAGAAGAGTTTTCTTTCCTCCCGTCAGGTGTTTGGGGATTATTTTTGATCTCATCGAGTAATTTCTCTATTTTAAAAACATAATCCAAAGTATCATCTAAATAAAAAGAGAGATGTGGAATGATGCGCAGTTGGTGTCGCATTCTTTTTCCAAGTTCACCTCTAATTTCACTACTGAGATTTTTAAATTTTTCCAGTGCTGCATCGGCATCTTTAACCTGAAAAAAACTCAGGTATATCCTGGCTTCATAAAGATCGGGTGTGATCTTCACCGAAGAGATAGAAATCATACCGCCTTCAAACATGGTAAGACTCATCTTCAAAAAAATCTCGTTAAGCTCTTTGGATATTTCAATAGCTACCTGTTTTTGTCTTTTACCTTCTGTCATTATATATGGTTATCGTTCTTTGTAAAATTAGTTACTTTGCTGCTATTTTAAATTAATAAAGCATTTCAATTTTTTTGATGAAAAGTTTAAGGACTGTTTTTAGATACGCTGCCAAATACCCGAAATTAATTTTTGCCTATTTCGGATGCAATATACTTTCCAATTTATTTTCAGTGGTTTCTTTAGGCATGCTGAGTCCTTTTTTATTACTTATTTTTAAAAAACAGAATACTCTAAAGGCAGTTTCCGAAAATACGGGGTTTTTTTCAAGAATAAATCCTGTAAATCAATTTAATATCTGGCTATACGAAATCGTAAAAACGCCTAATGGCGACATAAAAGGATTGGCCGTTATCTGCATCTTAATTTTAAGTTTTATCATTTTAAAGAATATCTTTTTATACCTGGGTATTTATTTTTTGACTCCTGTCCGCAATTCGGTGGTAAATGACATGCGTACTAAAATGTATAAAAAAATTCTTGTGTTACCGATTGGCTATTTTAATGATCAAAAAAAAGGTGACATTATGAGTCGCCTTACCAATGATTTGAGCGATGTGGAAAGTTCGGTTATCAATTTACTGGAAACGCTTTTCAGAGAGCCTGTAACTATAATTTTATTTTTTGCTTACTTAGTCGTGCTGAGCCCACAACTTACTTTATTTCTTATTTTATTCTTACCCATATCAGGATTGATTATTGGGCGTATCGGGCGTTCCTTAAAAAAACACAGTACCAGGGCGCAGGAAAAATTGGGCGCTATTCTTTCTACTATTGAAGAAACCTTGGGTGGCATCAGAGTTATCAAAGCTTTTAATGCAGAAAAAAAACAATACCGGAAATTTGAAAATCAAAATAATGAATTACTTATTATAAAAAACCGGGTAAACCGGAAACGTGACCTTGCTTCGCCTGTAAGTGAAGTGCTGGGAATTGCTGCAGTGGTTTTTGTCTTATGGTATGGAGGAAGATTAGTATTACGAAATTCGTTTCTTAATCCCGGGGATTTTCTGGCTTACATACTTATTTTTTCACAGATAATTCAACCCTTAAAATCCTTGTCTGCTGCAGCATATAATATCCGAAAAGGAGCTGCGAGCATTGAAAGGATAGAGCATTTGATTGCCGAAGATGTCTCTATTAAAGAAATTGCCAATCCGGTAATTATAAAGGATTTTGAAGATAGCATTACCTTTAAAAATGTTTCTTTTTCTTATGAAGATAAATTAGTACTTGATAATATCAACCTGGAAATTAGCAAAGGAAAAACGATTGCATTAGTGGGTTCATCGGGAGCCGGGAAAAGCACTTTAGCAGATTTGATTCCTCGTTTTCACGACACGGTAAAGGGGGAATTGAACATAGATGGAATTAACATCAGAAATTATTCTTTAATATCTCTACGTAATCAAATGGGCATTGTAACACAGGAGCCAATTTTATTCAATGATACGATTGCCAACAATATATCCCTGGGTATGGATAATGCGACAGAAGAACAAATTATAAATGCAGCTAAAATTGCCAATGCTCATAATTTCATTTTGCAAAAAGAAAACGGATATAATACGATCATCGGCGAGCGTGGCAATAAACTGAGCGGAGGCGAAAAACAACGCGTAACCATTGCAAGAGCTGTACTAAAAAATCCTCCCATTCTGATCTTAGATGAAGCTACTTCTTCGCTTGATACCGAGAGTGAAAAACTGGTACAGGATGCTATCAATAACCTGATGAACAACAGGACAAGCATCGTGATCGCGCATAGGTTAAGTACTATTCGCCATGCCGATGAAATAATAGTTTTACAAAAAGGAAAGATCGTAGAACGTGGTACACACATGAGTTTGATGGCGCTGGATGGATTTTATCACAGATTGGTAATGATGCAGGAAGTGAAGTAATTTTATATTTAAACTTTTGCAAAGTTGGATTGTAAAGCATTATAGAATGATGAAAATAAAAATTGGCCATAAGTTAAACAAACAATTTCACCGCTATCCCATCCGCAAATAATTTTCCTTCATCGGTTAAAATAATATTCTTATTATTTAAAAGATACATTTCTTTTTCTACTTCATTTTTTATCACGTTTTCAATTCTATTTCTTTCATTATTTGAAAAATTATTTTTAATAAATTGTAAATCCATGCCTCCCATAGTTCGCAAAGAAGTCATGATATATTCATTTAATTTTTGTGATCGGGTAAGAATTTCCTTTTCAAAAGAAATCCTGTTTTCTTCTATTGATTTAATATAAATACCATTATTGGCCTTATTCCACATTCTCATTTTTCCATCATAAGAATGTGCTGAAGGGCCAATGCCTATATATTTTTTGCCCTGCCAGTAACTGCTATTGTGCCTGCTTCTGAAACCGGGTTTTGCAAAATTAGAAATTTCATAATGCTCATAACCCACACCACTCATCGTTTTCATAAGTGCAGAATATTGTGCAGCTTGCATATCACTGTCAATATTTTTCTTCTTTTTTAAATCAATCATTTTTTGCAAAGCAGTTTTAGGTTCCACCGTGAGCGCATAACAGGCGATATGGGGAACATCCAGTTGAATCACTTTTTGCACATTTTCTTTCCATTCATCATTAGTTAATCCAGGTGTGCCGAAAATAAGATCAGTAGAAAAATTTTGGAAACCAGCTTTCCTGGCAAGCATAATGCAAGCTAAAGCCTGTTTAGCATTATGGGCCCTGTTCATCCATTTCAAATCTCTATCAATAAATGATTGAATACCGATACTTAAACGATTGATACCAGCTTTTTTCCATCCATATAATTTTTCAAGAGAAATATCATCCGGATTGGCTTCCAGCGTAATTTCCGTATCATCTGCAACACAATAATTTTGTTTTATAGAATCAATAATTGAAATAATTTCATCCTTTAAAAGTAGGCTTGGAGTGCCTCCTCCAAAATAAATAGTTTCTATGATTTCACCAGGTGAAATAACCGAAATATCATTTTCAATTTCATTTTTAAGAAATGAACTTCTTAGTTCAATTTCCCTGATCAAAGAATTTACCATTTCATCTTTAAAGTTTAATGACGTGGAGAAATGGAAATTGCAGTAATAACAGGCCTGCTTGCAAAAGGGAATATGAATATAAATGCCTGCCAATAATTTTAAGTTTAATTTTAAATAAGAATTAGATTAATTAGCACGAATTTTTGCTGTCTTGATTATTTCTGCTTTATCAATAAAGCGCAGTTTCAAAATTTCAATTTAGATTTGAACGTTTAAAATGAAACCAGCATTTACAAAATATCCGCGTCCTATTTTTTTATTCATTTTTTTAATGACTTTTTTCTTTTGCAAAGATGTCTTTTGTCAAAAAAAATATGAAGTTCAATATATTTTTTCCGGCAAAGATACTTCCTATCCAATACAGCAACTGGATTTAAAAACTACCTTTCAAACTAAATCTTTGGCACAAACTTATATTGATGAATTGCCTGAAACTATTTTAAACAAAGGCTTTTTGGCGGCATCTGTAGATTCGATATTTTATGATTCTGCACTTGCCAAGGTAAAAGTCTATCTTGGTGAAAAATATAAATGGGCACAAATAGCCACCGATAGCATTGATCCAAATGTATTGGATTATATAGGCTGGAACGAAAAACAATTCAACCATAAAATAATTGATTTCGCCCGTTTACGTTCGGAGCAACAAAAAATTTTAGAATATTATGAAGATATCGGCTTCCCGTTTGTGGAAGTTTCATTAAAAAATATTCAAATAAACAACGATAGCATAAGGGCGCAATTGAATGTAAAAAAGGGAGCGCTTTATTATATTGACAGCATTCACGTTTATGGGAAAGTAAAAATTAAAAATTTATTTCTGCAGCATTATTTGGGTATATATAATGGAAGTGTTTATGACTATCAAAAACTAAAAGAGGTAAGCAAACTGTTAGGGAATCTACCTTTTTTGCAACAACAGCAATCCTGGGATGTAACTATGTACGGCACGGGAGCTACTCTTAATTTGTATTTGAAGCCTAAACGTAGCAGCCAGATGAGTGCTTTGATAGGCTTTGAACCAGGCAATACCATCACAGGCAAAGCTCAAATTACAGCCGATGTACATCTCGATTTGAAAAATACTTTAGGAGACGGAGAAAGTATTTTAGTAAACTGGCAACAATTACAAGCACAATCGCCGCGGTTAAACCTGGGCTATATTCACCCATATATTTTTAATTCCAATTTCGGATTTAAATTTTCTTTTGATCTGTTGAAAAGCGATTCCTCTTATCTTCAACTTAATGGTATTTTTGGTCTTCAATATATTATTTCGGCCAATAAAACTTTCAATATATTTTATCAAAGCGAAAAGAGTTATTTACTTTCCGGAGGAATAGATACCACTGAAATTATTGCTACTAAAACGTTACCACCTAATATTGACATGAGTTCTGGGAACGTGGGAATAGGCTACCATTTTGTAAATACCAATTACAGGCTCAACCCCCGTAAAGGAAATGAATTTGATATTACTGCGACTGCAGGCATTAAAAGGACGTCTAAAAATACTAATATTACTAGTTTAAAAGACCCTTCGGATTCGGCTTTTAATTTTAATTCTTTGTACGATTCCATCAAATTAAAAACGTATCAGTTTAAAATAATTGCTTCAGAAGCGCATTATTTTCCAATTGGTAAAAGCAGCGTCCTGAAAACTGCTGCGAGCGTGGGTTTTCTTGAAAGCCCGCAAACTTTTCAAAATGAGTTGTTCAGAATAGGCGGAAATCAATTACTCCGCGGTTTTGATGAAGAAAGCATTTATGCCAATAACTATGCCGTATTCACTCTCGAATACAGGTATTTGATGGGTATCAACTCTTATTTTTTCGGATTTTCGGATGTTGGATTTACCAAAACAAAAATACTGGATTCGGAATATTCAAATTCTTTTATAAGTGGTGGAATCGGTTTGGCATTTGAAACTAAATTTGGGCTTTTAAATTTGAACTATGCAGTGGGCAAAAGAAATGATGTAAATTTTAATTTAAGTAGTGCTTCCAAGATTTCTTTTGGATATATCAACTATTTTTGATGGAAATGAAAATACAAAACTTTTTATATTTTATTTTCTTCCTGGTATTTATATTTTGGCATAACTCATTAGTAGCACAGAATATAAATGACAGTTCGACGCCAAAAATACCGGATACTCAAAAAGTAATTATCGGAAAAAAAACAGTTTCACCGATCAAAAAAAATTCAAATGACACTCTAAATGCCCAAAAAAAACATAATTCTAATTCAGTAGCAGATAGCCTAAAAAGAAAAAGAAACATAGCTATTGCAAACCAAAGTTTAATGGTTCATAAAAAGGCAATAAAAGATAGTTTAGAACAAAATAAAAAATCAGATACAATAACCATTTCTGCTATAACGTCAATAAAATCAAGTCCCTTTAATATTGATAAACTACTATTAAAGAACAGGTTTATTAACGTAAAAAGTACTCCTGTTTTTCTTATCGAAAAAGAACACCATCCAACAGGGAAAGAATTTTTATTTTATTCTTTATGCATTATTGGTTTAATACTGGGGCTTTTTAAAACATTTTACGGCGGATATTTTAATAATTTGTTCAGGGTTTATTTTAATACTTCGTTACGGCAAACACAACTTGCCGATCAACTTTTGCAGGCAAAATTACCATCGTTCATTTTAAATATTTTTTTCGCTCTTTCGGTGGGAATGTATATCTGGCTTCTTTTTGGCTTATATCATCCCCCTCGTTTGATCAGCAGTAAATTATTATTACCTTTTTGCATCCTTAGTGTGGCATTACTTTATTTTGTTAAATTTTGCCTACTTAAATTTATGGGATGGGTTGCAGATATTAGCCACGCAACGGACCACTATATTTTTGCTATTTTTCTGGTTAATAAAATTACCGGCATTTTGTTGATTCCTATTATCATTTTACTCGCTTTTTTAAAAAGAGAATGGCAACCCATAATAGCCTATATATCTTTTATGGCTTTGGCCTTATTTTTTATATCCAGGTATGTAAAAAGCTATGGAGCTATTGAGAGAAAAATGCCTTTGAATTATTTTCACTTTATCATTTATATATTAGGAGGTGAGATTATTCCTTTACTCATTATTTATAAAGTGGCCATTGATTATTTGATATGAAAATGATATTTGCCACGCCCTCTTATTCATGATTTCTTTCGTTAATAACCTGTGCGTTTTTCCATTCCTCGTTTAATCTTTCAAATTCATTTACATCTTTTTCGGAAAAGCTTTGTTTAGATAATTCGGAGAGATCAGGCTGGCCTGCATTTACCCACGCAGTGTACCAGAATGAAGCAACGGCAAAAATAGATTGTCTCATCCTTCTCTCTACCATTCCGTTCAACATTTTATTGTAAGCAATCGTGTATGCAGATGAATATTGTTTTATTAAAATACCATTTCTTTTTTCAAAAGCATATTTTTTATCTCCCGGAAATTGAATGGATAATTTTTTTTCAAATTTCAAAACAGAATCGGCAGCATTGGCGCTTTTCAAAACCCTTTCCCAAATAAAATTTTCCGGGTCTTTTATGTATTGCGCTTTCCCGATAAAAAAATCAAATTTTTTATCAGCTAATAATTCAGGAACCCGGCTTTCCCAAAAAGCATGAATTCCTTTTTGATCTGTCAATTGGCCGTTATGATTTTGACTGGCATGCAATGGAACATGCGCATCAGCAATATAATGTCCGAGTTCGGTACTGTTTTTTAAAATGGATGAAAAGTTTTTTTCTTTAAATGCTTTTGTCAAACGGCCAAGCATAATTTGAATATGCCAGGGAACAATGCCATACGTTTTTAAAGTGTCGATCCCGAATTTATCAACCGCATCTTTCCACTTATGAGGCAATTCGGTATATGGAAATTCTCCATAATGATCAATATCAATATAATGCCTCGGGCCTTCTTCAGCTACTGCATACCTCCTTTTATCAGGATCAACGGCATGTTCGGTAATGAAATTTACATTCAGTTTATAGAAAACCATCATCTGCGGAGACAATAAAAAAACAGCATAATTATTTATTTTTTTATGCGCATAAAATCCCCAACAGAAACAAGTGTGGCTGATTCCAAATAGGGATATCAAAAGAAAGAATTTTTTCAAATTGGTTTATTTAATGATTAGCCTTACCGGTTAAAGTATCATCCGGTATATCAGAAACGGTTTGTGTAACTCCACCGCTTACGGCAAATTTCATGGATTGTGTAGCACTTATATTATTTATTTGCCTGACCCTTTCCTTGGGAACAATATACACATTTCCTGCAACAGAATAAGCCATAGGCAAATAAACCGCTACATAATTTTCCATCCCAAAACTACTCATGTCTTCCTGAGTAATAAAACCTACCCGCCATACATCTGTATCATCTACACAAGCCAGTACATTATGAACGAATTTTTTTTTGTTGCCGGCAAATGCTTCAAAAAAATCCCTGATAAATGAATATAATAATTTAATCCCCGGTGTTTTCTCTAATAATCTGTCTAATAACGACAGCAATCTTTCCATTACAAAGAAAGAACTCACATAACCGATAAAAATAATAAAAGCAATAATTATAACAAATCCTAATCCCGGAATATTTATCGCTGGCCTAAGTAAGCCATCAATTTTATCAAAAACAACATAGATAAAATAGAGTGTGATAGAAACCGGCCCCAATATTAGTAATCCCTGTAAAAAATATTGGATAGTTTTTTGATAAGTTAGGGTTTTTTTCATGCTAAAAATAATTTGATTTCAAAGATAAGTGATGTACCGCTTATCATTAAATTTCAAAATTTTATAAAAAAATAAGATGGAAACTTTGGTAACATAAAAAGTTTCCTTAGTTTTGCCGCCCAATGGAATTAAAAGAAAGAATAAAACAAAAAGCAGATGAGCTTTACCGGCGTTACGGAATTAAATCGGTAACCATGGATGAGATTGCATCGCAGATGGGTGTATCCAAAAAAACGATTTATCACTGTTTCTCAGATAAAAATGAATTGGTAGATGCGGTAATTGTGGATATGCTCGACTATAACAGGAATTATTGCGAGGAAAGTCGTGTTAATTCTCAAAATGCGGTGCATGAAGTATTTCTGGCAATGGAAAGTTTACAAACCACTTTTGAAAATATGAATCCGGGTATTTTGTTTGACATAGAAAGAAATTATCCTTCTACTTACAAAAAATTCAAAGACTTCAAATACCATTTCCTTTTCGACATCATGAAAAAAAATATTGAAAGAGGGAAAAAAGAAGAATTGTATAGAGAAGATATGAATGCAGATATCATAATAAAGACGCGCCTTGAATGTATCACTTTACCTTTTAATGAGGAATTATTTCCGAGAAGTCAGTTTCCGTTGGTATTTCTACATCAGCAATTAATAGAATTTTTTCTTTACGGAATGGTAACACCCAAAGGCTATAAATTAATTACAAAATATCAAAAAGAAATGTCCGATACCATTCGGAAAAAAATAAACGTACAATGAAAATAAGGTTTGTAAAATTTATATTAACAGGCATAATGTGTAGTATTTGCTTTTTATCAAAAGCACAGCAAAAACAAACTCCTCCGCTTTCTCATTCCTTTAGTGCAAAAGAAGCAGTGGATTATGCAATGAGCCATGCGGTACAAGTAAAAAATGCGCTACTGGATATTAAAATTCAGGAGCAAACGAATAAAGGATATACTGCAGAAGCATTGCCTCATATCTCCGCAAGCAGCAGCATCAATTATAATCCAAATGTAACTGTGTTGGCATTTCCTGATTTTATATCGCCCGCAGTTTATGGAGTTCTTGCAAAGGAGAAAATAAAAGATGGTAATGGAAATCCAATTACAGTGCCGACTGAAAACGGACTTTTTTATGCTCCATTCGGATCAAAATATTCTTTAGTAGGGGGTATAGATATTAACCAGATATTATTTGATGGGCAAGTTTTTGTGGGTTTGCAGGCAAGAAAAACTGCGATGAAAAATGCAGAATTGACTGCTGACGTTACCAAAGAACAAATCAAGACTAACGTTTATAAGATTTATTATCAATTAGTGGTAGCAAAAAGGCAAATTGGAACATTAAACGCCAACATTGCCAATTATGAAAAACTTCTTCATGATACCAAAGAAATTTATAAGAATGGGTTTGCTGAAAAATTAGATGTGGACAAAGTGCAAGTTCAGTTAAGCAATTTGAAAACTCAAAAATTACAGGCCCAAAACCAGATTGACGCTGGAAAAGAGGGATTAAAATTTTTAATGAATATTCCCCAGCACGATCAGATTATTCTCACCGATACTCTATCTGATGAAGAAATAAAATCCAATATTCTCGATGAGAATTATAATTATGAAGACAGAAAGGAGTATCAAGTGTTAGAAAGTTCTATTGAACTCGGAAAGTACAACGTAAAAAGATACCAGTTGAGTAAATTGCCTTCACTTTCTCTGGTAGGGAATTATAGTCAAAATACTTTAGGCAACAGTTTTGATTTTCTGAAAGGACCATATTTCGCCTCGTCATACATTGGTCTCCGTTTATCAGTTCCTATATTTGACGGAGGTACACGCAATTCAAATATTGCCACTGCCAGGTTCAATTTAATGAAACTAAATAATCAATTAGATCAACTAAAGTCTTCAATTGATAATGATGCAGCCCAATCTAGAATAAATTTCAAGACCGCTTTATTAACAATGGATACCCAGGAAAAAAATGTTGACCTGGCAGAAAGTGTTTACAATTCTACTAAATTAAAATATGAACAAGGAGTTGGAAGCAACCAGGAAATTTCTACCGCACAGGCAGATCTTGTTACTGCACAAAATAATTATTACAGTTCTTTATATGATGCGGTCATTGCTAAAATAGATTTCCTCACTGCAGCAGGAAAATTATAATAAATAAAAAATCAAAGTACCCAATAACAAAAAAACAATGAAAAAATTATTTAAAACCGGCGTAGTGATTCTGTTGATATCATTTATTTCTTCATGCGGAGATACCGGGAAAAAAGATAACTCGTTGAGTGAGAAAAAAGCTCAATTAGAAAAATTAGAATCTCAAAAAGACAAACTGGATAATAAAATAGCTGATCTGCAAAAGGAAATAGGGAAAATAGATACTTCATCAAGTGTTTTGCAGAAGCCTAAGTTGGTTGCTTTATCGTCAGTGGCTCTTGTTGACTTTAAACATTACCTCACATTGCAGGGAAGTGTGGACTCGAAGAATATCTCATACATCACTCCTTCAGGACAGCCAGGACAGATTGTAGCAATTTATGTAAAACAAGGCGAGAAAATTCACAAAGGGCAATTGATTTTGAAACTGGATGATGCTGTTCAAAGGGAAAACGTAAATGCTATTAAGCAACAAATGGGAAGTGTAAAAGCGCAACTCGAATTGGCAAAATCCATTTATCAAAGACAGAAAAATTTGTGGGACCAGCAAATAGGAACCCAAGTTCAATTATTACAGGATCAAACCAATGTAGAAACATTACAAAACCAGTTAAAATCTATACAGGCACAGGTAAATTTGGCACAGGAACAAGCCAATCAAAGCAATGTTTACAGCAATGTAAACGGGACTGTTGACGATATCACTACTCATGTAGGCGAAACTTTTAACGGCAATCCTTTGACAGGAGGTTACATAAGAATTGTAAATGATACCAATCTTAAAATTTCCGTTACCATTCCTGAAAACTATACAGGACAGGTAAGCAAAGGATCAAAAGTGATCGTACAAATCCCCGATATTAATAAAACTTTTGAAAGTGAAATTTCATTCCTCAGTCAGTCTATAGAAACCACTACCCGGGGATTCACTGCTGAAATAAAAGTTCCAAAAGGAATGAGGTTAAGGCCCAACGAAATCGCAATTGTAAACATATTAGATTATAATGCTCCTAATTCTATTGCTATTCCTGTAAACACCTTACAGACAGGTCAGGATGGAAAATATGTGTTGATAGCAGAAAAGAAAGGTGATGAAATGTTGGCGAAAAAAGTAGATGTTGTGGCAGGGCAATTGTCTGGCGACAGTATTCAAATAGAACAAGGGCTACAACCGGGTGAGCAGTTAATTACACAAGGATACCAGGGAATATTTGATGGTCAGCCCATAACTACTAAATAGACGAAAAATAAAACTGCTTTCGAAAAAAGCGCAATATAATTTTATATGAGTTTTACTGAAAATTTTAAGGAAAAATATAAAGAGTTTAAACCTACCAGTTGGTCTATCAGAAATAAAACATCTGTCTATCTGATGATTATTTTTGTATCAATAATGGGGGTATTTCAGTTTGTTACTTTACCAAAAGAGCAATATCCGGATATTGTAATTCCTACTATTTATATTCAAACTATTTATTCCGGTAACTCTCCGAAAGATATTGAGAACTTAGTAACTAAACCCATAGAAAAACAATTAAAAGGCATTACCGGCGCCAAGATCAATAAAATTACCAGTTCCTCTACGCAGGATTATTCTGCTATCACGGTAGAGTTTGAAACTGATGTAAAAACAGAAGTGGCCTTGCAGAAAACAAAGGATGCAGTTGATAAAGCAAAGAAAGATTTACCTACCGACCTTACACAAGACCCCGATGTACAGGAAGTAAGTTTAAGTGATCTTCCCATCATGTTTGTAAACTTAAGTGGGGATTATGATTTGATGAGCCTGAAAAAATTTGCTGATGATGCCAAAGATCAATTGGAAGAACTTCCTGAAATTACAAGAGTGGATATTGTAGGTGCCCCTGAAAGAGAATTCCAGATTAACGTGGACAATTATAAAATGGAAAGTGCGGGTGTAACCTTTAATGATATTGCAACTGCAGTACAAAATGAAAATCTGGACATCTCAGGAGGTTTGCTGGATGTAGGAAACATGAAACGTACTTTGCAGATAAGAGGGCAGTTTAAAACCGTATATGATATTGATAAAATTATTGTGCGCAATAATTCCGGGATGCCCATTTATTTAAAAGACATCGCCAATATAAAAGATACCGTAAAAACCAGCGAAAGTTTTGCCACCTTGAATGGTAAAAATGTAGTAACACTTAATATTATAAAAAGGTCGGGAGAAAATTTAATACAAACTTCTGATGATGTAAAAAAGTCGGTGGAAGAAATGAAAGGGACTATATTTCCTTCCAATTTGAATGTAGTAATCACTGGCGACCAAAGCACTTCCACACGCTCTTCTTTTAATGATCTTGTAAACTCAATCGTTATCGGATTTATCCTGGTTCTTTTGATCCTGATGTTTTTTATGGGAGTAACTAATGCGTTCTTTGTGGCCCTGTCGGTACCGCTTAGTATGTTTGTCGCATTCCTGTTTTTACCGGCGGCCAACCTGATTGTTGGCTCTGATGTTACTTTAAACTTTATTGTACTTTTTGCTTTGCTATTTGGATTAGGAATTATTGTGGATGATGCTATCGTTGTGATTGAAAACACTCACCGGATTTTCATGGAAAACAAAGGAAAACTTTCGGCAACGGAATCAGCTAAAATGGCCGCAGGGGAAATTTTTGTGCCGGTACTGTCGGGTACACTTACTACATTGGCACCCTTCTTTCCTTTGCTTTTCTGGCCTGGTATCATAGGTAAATTCATGATCTATTTGCCCACCATGCTGATATTTACTTTGTCGGCTTCATTGATTGTGGCATTTTTGATGAATCCTGTTTTTGCGGTTGATTTTATGAATCATCCTGAAAATGATGCAGTCAGGAAAAAATCTGCTGTGTTTAAAAGTAAGCCATTTCTAATTCTTTTGTTGGCTGGTATTTTCTTCGACCTGGTGCACGTTCCATTCCTTGGAAACATACTTATCTTATTATCAATAATTGTTGTCTTGAACACTTATTTATTTGATAATTGGATACATGCTTTCCAAAATAAAGCTTTGCCCGCTATCATGCGTAGCTATGAAAAATTATTAAGATGGGCAGTTTCAAAATGGCGTCCGGTGTGGCTCCTGGTGGGAACTTTCGGCTTGTTGGTAATTTCAATTATATTCTTCTTCTTAAGAAATATGCAAATAGAATTCTTTCCAAAAGGGGATCCCAACTTCATTTATGTTTACCTGAAATTGCCGGTGGGAACCAGTGTAGATTATACGGATTCCATTACGAATATTATTGAAAAAAGAGTCGCTAAAGTTTTGGATGGACCTTCGGGTAAGCCCAATCCAATTGTAGAAAGTATAATTTCAAATGTGGCCATAGGCGCTGCCGATCCTAATAGCGGCGATAGAACTACTCACCCTAATTTAGGAAGAGTACAGGTTTCTTTTGTTGAATTTTCAAAAAGGCACGGTGTTTCTACAGCTCCTTATTTGGATTCCATAAGAGAAGTTACCAAAGGTTTCCCGGGGGCGCAAATTTCTGTAGCGCAGGAACAAAGCGGACCACCAACAGATCCTTCTATCAACATAGAAGTAGCCTGTGAAAATTTTGATCAGCTCACTTCCACTGCTACTGCATTAAAAAATTATTTAGACAGTTTGCAAATACCGGGCATTGAGGATTTAAAAATGGATGTGGACCTGACTAATCCTGAAATAACTTTAACCATTGACCGGCAGCGCGCCATGATAGAAGGCGTGTCCACCGCGCAAATAGGACAGCAGATAAGAATAGCTTTGTTTGGCCAGGAAGTTTCTAAAATAAAAGAAGGTGAAGATGAATATAATATAGAATTGCGCAGTAATGAACTACAAAGAAAAAGACTTTCCGATTTGCTGAATATGAATATTGTTTTCAGGGATATGGCCAGTGGAGGACAGGTAAAATCCATTCCTATCAGTTCTTTGGTAAAAGTAGATTTCACGAGCACTTATGGAAGTATCACAAGAAAGAATGTAAAACGTGTGATCACTTTATTTTCAAATGTGCTTTCAGGATACACGCCTACAGCAGTGAATCAGAAAATTGCAACTGCCATTCAAAATTTTGATAGAAAGGGATCCCCCGGTGTAACTATTAAGCAAACAGGTGAAGGCCAGCAACAGGCGGAAACTGCTTCTTTTCTGGGTAAAGCGTTGGTGATAGCTCTGATGATGATCTTATTCATATTGGTATTACAATTTAATTCCGTAAGCAAATCAATTATTATTTTAACCGAAATATTATTCAGTATCATCGGAGTTATTCTTGGATTTGCTTTTACCGGAATGACCGTATCTGTCGTTATGACGGGCATCGGTATTGTAGGCCTGGCGGGTATTGTGGTGAAAAATGCAATCCTGGTTATAGATTTTGCAGATGAATTACGGGCGCGGGGTATGAAAACCAAGGAAGCAGTAATACAAGCGGGCAAGATCAGGATCATCCCCGTATTGCTTACAGCGCTTGCGGCGATCTCTGCGTTGATACCACTTGCCATTGGTTTCAATATCAACTTTGTCACCTTATTTTCTCAACTGAATCCTCATATTTTCTTCGGCGGCGATAGTACCGTTTTCTGGAAGCCACTTGCCTGGACTATTATATTTGGACTGGCATTTGCATTCTTTATGACATTGGTAATGGTACCAAGCATGTATCTTATTGCCGAACGCCTGAAACGACCCATGCGCAGGCAGTTTGGTGGGAAATGGATTTCAATGATGGGTATTCCGCCTCTTACTATTTTATTTATACCGCTGATGTTTGTTACCATGTTTATTCATAATGCGAAAGTGAGAAGAAGAAAAAGAAAGATGGGAAATAAGGTGAGTGAAAAATGGACAGGAAGTTGGTTCTAAAATAATTTATCTATCCTCTTTTGATTATTTTAAATTAAACTTTTTGAGTTTTGGTTTTTGGTAGAGCCTGCAGAATTTTTTTGCAGGCTTTTTTGAGTTCCTCATTCACAGTAAACAAACCTGCCTGCCGATAGGTAGATAAATATTGAAGATTCTTATTTTACTATTAGTGAATGAATTTTTTCAAAAGATAATTTACTAAAACCGGATTATAACCTGTGGCTGCGATAACTTATTTTATAGTAAACAAATAAAATATCGAAGATTTTATTTTGCCAATTAGATAATATATTTTTTCTCAAACTAGGATGCTGACCGATTGTCAAAACAACAGGTAAAATATTGACAATTTTTCATAAAAAAAATATTTGTGTCACTCATCAATATTCTTTATTTATATTCTCTTAACATGCTGTATAAGACTTTCTTAAAATTCGGTTTAAATAATAAACTTAACAAAGCTTAAATGCTCTAAACACCTGTTAGGCATTGACTTTGTGAAACACAATTTAGATTATTAATTATAAAACTTACAACTATGAAAAGAGTAATATTAATACTTTCGGCTTTGGCAGGCACTTCCATATTTTACACAGGATGCACCAAAGAACCTCTAAATAATTTAACCGCTGCCGAATCCAGGATTTATATAACTGATCATGATTCTACGGTTAATTTTTCCAATTACAAAACATTTAGTATTTCTGATTCTGTGGCTGTAATTCAAAATGGATATGCTACTAAAGAATTGAATGATGTGGATACCGCTTATATAAACGCTGTAACTAAATATATGGAGCAGGATGGTTATTCACTGGTTTCTAACGAACAAAATCCTGACCTGGGTGTAGATGTAAACCGCATTATAAGCACTTCTACCGGGGTAATTAGTTATGGAGATTATTGGGATAATTATGGAGATTATTGGGATCCTTATTATTGGGGATATCCGGGCTATGGATATTATATACCTTATAGTTATGCAGTATATCAAATATCAGAAGGCGCTATTTCAGTGGATATCCTCGATTTGAAGAACGCTTCATCCGATAAAAAGATCAATGTGATATGGACCGGGTTGATTCGCGGTTCAGGAATTTTTGATGCAACTATTGCAGACAGCCAGGTCCATGCTTTATTTGACCAGTCACCCTATTTAAAGATCAATTAAATGTTTAGCTATGAAAAAGATTAAAATTATAATTGCGGCGTTGGGAATAATATGTTTTTCCCAATCAGCGAATGCACAAAAAGGAACATTCAAATTAGATTTGAATTATAATTACAGTTTGCCCATAAGCGGATTTAAATCTGACCTGATAAGTGATAACTCCCCACGTGGTTTTATGGGAGGGCTTATGTATTCCTTCAATGATAAATTATCTGCCGGATTGGGTTTTGGTTTCCAGGATTATTATCAAAAATATCCAAGAGCTCTTTATCCGATTAGTAAGAGCCAGGAAGTGTCAGCAGTATTGTCCAATTCAATTCAAACGACTCCTGTTATTTTAGAAGCAAAATATTTTCCGCTTTCTGCGTCATTTTTAAAACCTTATGTTTCAGTGGGTGCCGGAGCAAATATTATTGATTTTAACCAATACCTTGGCGAGTTTGGGAGCGGACAAACTAGCGTAGGATTCCGCGCCCAGGGCGGTCTTGGAGTGATGATACCATTCACAAAATTTAGTTCGTCAGGAATTAATGTGGGCGCAACTTATGATTATGCTTCTTATCATAAATTCGGATATAATGATCTTAGTTCTGTGAATTTTCAAGCTGGTGTAACTATTAATTTAAAATAAGTTAGTGTAAAAATAATGCCTGCATTTAATTCATCCTGTTCAGGAAATCACACAGACGAGCAGGATGAATTATTTATATGGCATACCATGGGGGTTTTCTCTTCATAACCCCAATAACTTTCAGGGCAAGATTCTTCCTTTACTGTATTTTGTTTTTTTTTAAATAAAAAAATAATCTGTGTAAATCTGTATAATCTGTGGTAAACAAAAGATTTTTAATTATTTTACAAGAGTAAATTTTATCATGCATAAAGACCTCCTTTACCAAATCGCGCTAACTCTTATTCCCAACATCGGGGATGTAAATGCAAAAACTTTGGTGAATCATTTTGGAAACGCAGAAGCCATATTTCATGCGCACAAAAAAGATTTGGATACGTTAGAAGGAATCGGGACGGTCCGCGCTGCTTCTATCAAAAATTTTAAAGACTTCAGCAGAGCCGAAGAAGAAATTTCTTTTATCAAAAAATATAGAATAACCCCACTTTTTCTTACCGATAAAAATTATCCGCAGCGATTGTTGAACTGCTACGATAGCCCTCCATTATTATATTATAAAGGGAATACAGATTTGAATTCTGCAAAGATAATTGCAATAGTAGGCACCAGGAATCATAACGAATATGGAAAAAATATTTGCGAAAAATTAATAGGAGAATTAATTAATGAAGATGTAATCATCGTAAGTGGGCTTGCTTTTGGGATTGATAGCATTGCGCATAAAGCTTCCTTAAAAAATAATATACAAACCATTGGAGTTTTAGCGCATGGATTAGACAGGGTTTACCCCGCACAAAATGCTTCTCTCGCTAAGCAAATGATCTCGTGCGGCGGATTACTAACTGAATTTAAAAGTAACACTAATCCAGATAAACAAAATTTTCCGGGAAGAAACAGAATAGTAGCCGGTATGAGTGATGCTGTAATTGTAATTGAATCAGGAATAAAAGGAGGTTCATTGATAACTGCAGAATTAGCGAACGGTTACAATAAAGATGTATTTGCCATTCCGGGGAGGGCCGATGATACAAAAAGCGAGGGATGTAATTATCTTATCAAAAATAACAAAGCGGCCCTCGTCACCTGCGCGAAAGATCTTCTTGAAAATATGGGATGGGAAAAAATTAAAAAACCTGCTCCTAAAAAACAAAGGGAATTATTTATTGAACTAACTGATGAAGAAAAAATAATTGTAGATATTTTACAAACACATGAACAAATACAAATTGACGAATTGTATTTCAAAAGCAAACTGAGCAGCAGCAATGTGGCGCAGGCATTGCTCATGTTGGAAATGCAGGGAATTGTTTCTTCTTTACCAGGGAAAATTTATAAGATAACTCCTTAAATAGAAAATTGTGGTGCAGGGATTTAACGGTAATTCCTATCTTTGCGCATGGCAACAATAAATAACTCTTCAATTCCCCCGAAAAAGATTTTTGGTGAAGGATTAACCTTCGATGATGTTCTTCTGATTCCCTCTTACAGTGAGGTGCTGCCGCGCGATGTAAACACCACCACTCAACTTACAGAAAATATTATGCTCAATGTTCCTATGTTGAGTGCAGCCATGGACACGGTTACAGAAGCTAATCTCGCCATTGCATTGGCAAGAGAAGGCGGTCTCGGGGTCTTACATAAAAATATGAGTATAGAAAATCAGGCTGCGCAGGTAAGAAAAGTAAAAAGAAGTGAAAGTGGGCTTATCATTGATCCTATTACTTTAATGTTAGATGCAACCATTGGCGATGCTTTGAAATTGATGAAAGAAAACAGGATTGGAGGAATTCCTATTATTGATAAAGAAGGAAAATTAGCAGGGATTTTAACCAACCGTGACCTGAGATTTGAAGATAATATGAAGCGCAAAGTGAGCGAGTTGATGACACATGATAACCTGATAACTGCACCTGAAGGAACTGATCTCAAGAAAGCGCAAATCATTTTAAGAAAATATAAAATTGAAAAATTACCAGTCGTAAACAAGAGCGGAATTTTAAAAGGACTTATCACCTATCGTGATATTCTGCAGGTACATAATCATCCTTATGCTACCAAAGATTCTTTTGGAAGATTACTTGTTGGCGCAGGTGTAGGCATCACAAAAGATATCGGAGACAGGGTAGATGCATTGCAACAGGTAGGCGTAGATGTAGTTTGCCTTGATAGCGCACATGGACACACAAAAGGAGTAATAGATGCCTTGAAAAAAATAAAAAAAGATTTCAAAACTTTACAAGTTATCGCCGGGAATATTGCCACAGGAAGCGGAGCCAAAGCATTGGCAGATGCAGGAGCAAATGCTGTAAAAGTAGGAATCGGACCAGGCTCAATCTGTACTACCAGGATAGTTGCAGGCGCCGGTGTTCCACAAATAACAGCCTTATTGGAAGTATCATCAGCTTTGAAAAATAAGAACGTTGGCATCATTGCTGATGGAGGCATAAGATATACAGGCGATATGGTAAAGGCCCTTGCTGCCGGAGCCAATTGTGTGATGATGGGAGGTGTTTTTGCAGGTACTGAAGAAAGCCCTGGTGAAACCATTATTTATGAAGGAAGGAAATTTAAACAATATCGCGGCATGGGTTCTTTGGGAGCGATGGCGCAGGGAAGCAGTGATCGCTATTTCCAGGATGGGGGTGATAATGGATCAAAAAAGTATGTACCTGAAGGTATTGAAGGGCGAATAGCTTACAAAGGACATCTTCATGAAGTAGTTCACCAGTTTACTGGCGGCCTGCGTGCAGGCATGGGTTATTGTGGAGCAAAAGATATTCCTGCATTGCAACAGGCAACTTTTATAAAAATTACGAATGCCGGCATGAGAGAAAGCCATGCACATGATGTAGAGATCACAAAGGAAGCGCCGAATTATAGTAGGTGAGGCAGTGGAAAATTGATTATAGAAAATGAACAAGGTAGAATAATTTTCAATTTACAGTTTTTTTAATTCTTAATTTATAATTTTTAGCTACTTGTTTTTAAAATCTAAAATTGCACATCAAAAGTTTTTAATCATTACAACATTTGCTGCATTATTATTTTTATTCCCGGTAAAAATATCTGCACAGGATTCCTGTCATATTAGAATAAGTCTTTTAACTGCAACTTCAGGTGAAGAATTATACGAGACATGGGGTCATAGTGCTTTACGTATAACCGACAGCGTTAATAATACCGACATTGTTTATAATTACGGCACATTTGATTTTGACACACCCAATTTCTACCTGAAGTTTATAAGAGGCAAACTTCCGTTTTATTTATCTACCGATGATTTTGATAATTTTATGGCAGAATACCAGGAAGACAACCGTGGAATTACCGAACAGGTTTTTAATCTGACCTGTGCTGAAAAACAAAATATCCTTATGCTTTTGGAGGTGAATATGATGGGAAATAATCGCGGCTATAAATATGATATTACATTTGATAATTGCACGACCAGGCTTCGCGATCTTATAGAAAAAGCGACCGATTCTACAGTTCATTTTGGCCGAGTATTACATAAAAAAACCACTTACAGAAATCTTATTCACGAATATTTAAATTACAATGATAAGCAGTGGAGCAAATTAGGCATTGATATTCTTCTTGGAAGTAAGTTAGATGCTACCATGACCCCTTACCAGGTTATGTTTTTACCGGATTACCTGATGAAAACACTTGATAGTACTACACTCGGCTCAAGACCAATTGTTAGTGCCAAACATACTTTATTAAAAATGAACCATTCAAAAATTGAAAAGAATAATTTAACGCATCCGTTTTTTTTATTTCTCTGTCTCTTTGTAATCATTGCATTTTTAAGTTTTTCAAAGGATTCGTTTGTACAAAAATCCCTGGCTTCATTTGATGGATTCTTGTTTTTCATAACCGGGCTGCTGGGAATATTAATACTTTTTATGTGGTTCGGAACCGACCATATTATGTGCCGCGATAATTATAATTTATTATGGGCATGGCCTACTAATATTTTTGCTGCGTTTTATATTCATTCTAAAAAGAGATGGCCTAAAATATATTTTACTGTTTATTCAATATTTACTATTATTTTAATTGCAGTGTGGGCTTTGATTCCCCAACACTTGAATGCCGCGCTGATACCAGTTATTGCTATTTTAATTTTCAGAAGCCTGATCTATACTTTCAGAAAAAAATAAGTGATGCCACACATCGTATTTCGGAATAAAAAAATATTTTATCGTATAGAAGGAAAAGGGAAACCTGTTTTATTATTGCACGGTTTTGGAGAATATGGCAATATCTGGAACCATCAAATCAAAACTTTAAGTAAAAATTATTGTTTAATAATTCCTGATCTTCCGGGGAGTGGTAAATCAGAAATGCTTAAAGGAAATTGCACTCTTGAAGATTATGCAGAAGTGATCAAAGCAATTACGGATGAATCTATTTTTAAAGAGAAAAAAGAGAAACAATTCTCACTCATCGGCCACAGTATGGGTGGCTATATTACTCTTGCTTTTGCGGAAAAATATCCGAAACTATTAAATTCACTCGGTCTTTTTCATTCTTCGGCTTTTGCTGATGATGAACAAAAAAAAGCAACAAGAAGAAATGGAATTGAATTCATTAAAAAAAATGGTTCGGAAGCATTTTTAAAAACTGCTATTCCCAATTTATTTTCGGAACAAACAAAAAAAGAAAATCCGGGATTACTAACCCAACTATTAACTATTTCCAAAGATATATCGCCTGAAGTATTGATTCAGTATTATGAAGCCATGATTTTGCGGCCAGACAGAACTTCGGTTTTAAAGTCATTCTCAAAACCTATTCTTTTTATTTGCGGCAAGTTTGATACCGTTGTTCCTTTAGAGGCATCCCTCAAACAAGTTCAACTACCTACCCTGATTTTTTTGCATATTTTAAAAAATTCCGCTCATGTTGGAATGTGGGAAGAAGACAGAATATCTTCAAAATATTTATTAGAATTTTTTACAGAAATATATTATAAGTTTCCGCAATAAATCCATTGTAACATTTAGGTAAACATGAAGCTTAGATTTAGAATTGTCAATGATAAAAAGTAATTTGCAATCTTAATCTTTGATGAAAAAATTATTGCTCGCCATATTGGTTTTGCTGGCGGTATTCAAATGCCAGGCTCACCATATCATTGGTGGCGAAATGTTTTATAACTATGTGGGAAAAGGAACAGTGGCCAATACGAGCGTATATTTAATAACTCTTAAATTATTTCGCGATCAGAACGCCCCACCAGGTACTGCTCCCATGCCAAGTGAAGTATATATCGGCATATACAATAATGACAATGGCCAGGAATACCCGGGACCCTATCCTTATTACATCGTTCCAAAAAATGACGAACTTCCCGTAACGGTTGATCAACTCCCACCTTGTATTAGCAATGCACCCAACCTTAGTTATCATGTTGGAATTTTTTTACTTACAGTACAATTACCAGATGACTCCAGTGGCTATACCGCCTCATTTCAAACATGCTGTAGAGTTGACAATATAAGTAATGTAATGAATGTTAATGGGGTTGAAACTGGTTCCACTTTTAGTTGCAGTATTCCTCCGGCAATTTATAAAGATAATTCTCCCGAATTTACAACTAGCATAGATGTAATTTGTGGTGGTAAGCCTTTTAGTTTAAAGTTTAATGCTACAGATGCGGATGGCGACTCATTGGTATATTCCTTTGTAGAAGCCTATGATGGAGGAGCACAAAGGGATGCGAGCAATGCTAATCCTCCACCTCCGCCCTACAATTCAGTTATTTATGATAATGGATATACTGCCGCAGCGCCCCTGGGTTTGCAAGCAACCATTGACCCGCATACCGGCATTATAAGTGGTATTGCTCCCCCTGTTGGAAAATATGTTTTGGGAGTAAAAGTACTTTCCTACAGGAATGGGATTTTACTTAATGATCACAGAAAAGATTTTATTATCAATGTATCTGATTGCAATTTTGCAGGAGCTCAGTTAAATCCAAGACCGGTAATCTGCAATAGTTTTAATGTAGCTTTTACCAATGATAATAATTCTCCCCTGAATTTAACTTACTTATGGAATTTTGGAGATCCTAAAACAGGCAATTTAGATACTTCATCATTACCCAGCCCTACGCACGTTTACTCCGATACCGGTGTTTATGTTTATCAACTTATTGTAAACCCGGGTCAACAATGTAGGGATTCCACAACTCAGATTGTAAAAGTATATCCCGGATTTTTCCCCGCATTTAGTATTGACGGTGAGTGTATCAATTCTTCTATTCTTTTTACTGATAACACAAGGACAAAATATGGCACTGTAAGCGGGTGGTCCTGGAATTTTGGCGATCCTTCAAGTAGCTCGGATACTTCAGATGTAAAAAACCCTTCTTACGTTTATACCACGCCAGGCGACTATCCCGTGGAATTAACAGCCACAAGCAGTAAAGGGTGTGTAAAATCAATAACGGATACTGTTCCAATAAAGGCGAAGCCAAATTTTAAAGTAAATAATGATACGCTTATATGCTCGATAGATACATTGCAATTAACTTCTGTAGGTACCGGAACAGTCACATGGGCTCCCAATTATAATATCAATAATCCAAATAGTTTTACACCTTTAGTAAGCCCCAAGGTACCGACTACCTATTATGCAACTTTGGTAGAGAGCCGTGGTTGCTCAGCTACTGATTCGGTATTCGTAAATGTAGTTAGCAAGGTATCTCTAAATTTACCACCGGACACTACTATATGTCTAACTGATACCGTTACTATTAATACAGTAAGTGATGGATTACATTACTTGTGGTCACCTGCGAGAACTATTATTAATGATACCTCAAAGTATGCTCAGGTAATACCTGCAGCTAATACAACTTACCATGTAGTTTCAAGTATTGGTAAGTGTAATACATCAGGTAATATTGCTATAAAAGTAGTTCCTTATCCGCAGGCAATTGCGGGTTTAGATACCGCCATTTGTTTTCCAAATAGTATCCAGTTGCATGCAAGTGGTGGAAGTGTATATTCCTGGTCGCCACCTAATTTTTTAAATGATCCCAATATTGCTAATCCTGTTTCCACTCCACAGGAATCCATAGAATATATAGTACAGGTAAATGATATATTGGGATGCCCTAAACCAACATTTGATACCGTATTAGTAAATGTGGAGAAAATTGTTGCAGATGCCGGTCCGCGAGATACCTCTGTTGTTGTAAATCAACCGCTACAATTAAATGGCACAGGGGGTGGATATTATGTTTGGTCGCCTCCAAACGGCTTGAATGACCCTGATATTTCCGATCCCGTAGCTATCTTATCTGAGAGCCAGCAATACATTTTAAAAGTTGAAAGTGCTGCAGGATGTAGCTCCACAGACACTATCAATATTACAGTTTATAAAGTAAAACCTGATCTCTATGTCCCCGATGCGTTCACACCAAACGGAGATGGATTAAATGATATTTTCAAACCTATACCCATTGGAATGAAATCTTTAACTTTCTTTAGAGTTTATAACCGTTTAGGGCAATTGGTGTATTCCACCAATGTTTTCAACCAGGGATGGGATGGCACATTTAAAGGTACTCCTCAGGATCCGGCCGTATTTGTTTGGATGGCACAAGGTGTCGATTATATGGGTAACATAATTTCCAAGAAGGGGACTGTTACTTTGATAAGATAGAAAAAAGATTGAGGAGGATGCTTGAAAGTTGAAAACTCTGATAATTTTTAGATTGTCTAAACTACCTCTCTTCAAAAAACATTGAAATGCAAAGTAAGTGAGACGTCACTGAAGTAAACAAAAAAAATGTCCTTATAGTTATCAAGAGCTATCAGGACAGAATTTTAGTTTCCAAATATTTTACTCATTTCTCATCTGTTGTAATAACCATCATCTGGTTTGTTATAATAACTATTATTAGATCTCCTGTATCTTCCCTGAAATAAACCAAAATTATAGCCCGCACGAATTACAGGAAAACTTCTTCCGAGGCCATCAACATAAGGAGAATTTACATCCCCAAGAACATCCCAGGATACAGAAAGAAAATAATAAGTATTGTTGCCCCGATATCGTCCTCCGGCATATCCCAGGCCCAGTAAAAGGCTATTAGCATTTACGGTACTGATTTGTGAAGGAGAACCATCAGCAGGGATATATTTAGTATGTATAAAATTATATTCATATTGTGCAGTAGCAAATAAAAAATTTACAGGAAAAATTCGTACAAATGCACCAGGCCCGTAAACTGTTTGGCGCAATTTATCTCCGTAATTATAATAATCTCTTTGAGATATATAATTCAGATTAAAAACAACACCTGCATCAAGCCAATTGGTTAAACTATAACCCAACTGTGGGGCAATACCAAGGCTGGTAGAATAACTTGATAACCCAAGATTCACGCTTCCTCCGGTAAATAATTTATCCTTTTGAAATCCTTTTTTTTGGAGTTTATCTTCCTGCTGTTGATTATTTTGTTGTCTTTGGTGGTAATAATTTGATTGTGGATAATTTGATTGTGCTTTTGTTTGAAAGCATACTGGTATCAACAAAAATAAAATTATTTTTTTCATCTTTATTTATTTTTAGAAGGTTCGGATTTAGATAAAATATTTTACGTGAAATTAAATGTGCGATTGCTAATAATTAGTTAATGTCGTTAAATGGCAACCAAACCAAAACGTCCGGTCAATTAAAAAAATTATTGAACCTTAATATTTTTTTATGCTGAAAAAAATATTTGTTAGTACTTTGTCCCCAATGAAAAAAATCAAGAGATTTTATATATTTTTTATTACCATTTTTTTTACTTCCTGTTCGCTTTCGCAGAAAATATACCAACCTGCCAGTAAATTTATTCTACATAATAGAGCTTTCGTTTCAGCGCATACAGGAATTAGTATTTATGAACCGGCAACCGGAAGGTATTGGTTCAATTACCAGGCGGATAAATATTTTACACCTGCAAGCAATACCAAATTGGCCACCTGCTATGCCGCCATGAAATATTTAGGCGATAGTCTGGTTGGCATTAAATACAATGCAATCAACGATAGTACGGTGGTGATCCGGGGGATGGGTGATCCTACATTTTTACACAATGATTTTTCGTATAACCCTGTATTTAATTTTTTAAAAAGGTATAAGCATATCCTTGTCATCAATCCCACTTTTACAGATTACCTGGGATCAGGCTGGGGATGGGATGATTATTTAGATTATTATATGGCGCAAAGAAGTGCATTTCCGCTACATGGAAATACAGTTCAGGTAAATTGGATTAATGGAAATACATTATCGTTTTTACCTTCCTATTTTCAAAAAGTGTCAGTGATAAAAGGAAGCTTACCTTATGGATACAGAGTAAGCAGGCCCTGGGATAACAATGATTTTACTTTTGTGAGGGGATATAGGAAACATTCTGAGATTCCATTTACACCTGATGAAAAAACCTTTCAGAATCTTTTGCAGGATACATTGCAGGAACAGGTTGAAACGATTGATAATTACCCCGGAAATCTTTATGGCATTATTCATTCTCAACCAACAGATTCTTTATTGAAACCAATGATGCACTGGAGCGTCAATTTTTTTGCTGAGCAAAGTTTGTTGATGGTAAGTCAAAAGATATTAGGCTATATGAGTGACCCTGAAATCATTGATACTTTATTAAAAACTGATTACGCACAAATGCCACAAAAGCCTAAATGGGTGGATGGTTCGGGATTGAGCAGGTATGACCTTTTCTCTCCGAAAGATTTCGTTTTTATTCTTAATAAGATGAAAAATGATTTTGGGATGGAAAGAATAAAAAATATTCTGCCCACCGGCGGCACAGGTACGATAAGCCATTATTATCTCAAAGACAGTGGTTATATTTTTGTAAAAACCGGGACCTTGAATGGTGTAGTGGCATTAAGCGGTTTCTTATATACAAAGAAAAACAAACTTCTCATCTTTTCTATTTTAGTAAATAATCATCGAAGTCCGGCAGCAACTATCAGGAAGGAAATTGAGAGATTTCTGCAGGATATAAGAGATAAATATTAATGCTAAACCGTAAAGGGCTCACATTTTATTTAATACTTAAAATATTCTTAAATTAAACTCTCATTCAATTTAACCTTTGCTGCTTCCTTTTAATTTCGTACTTTTAATGAACATGCAAATAATACAACACATAAAAGATGTATCATTAGGCAGTACAAAGGTTTCTGTACTTGCTGGGGATTGTATTAATATTACCCGGAGATATTGCACAGACATTCTCTTCTATTCAAGATATAAAGTCTTAGAATCTTTTGCCCCTTGCTATCTTTAAATGTTACAGGGGCTTATTTCACACTTTTTTATTGATTCATTTCTTTTAAATTTTCTTTGATACAAAGAATTTTTTTCAACTTTTTTTAAAAGCATTTTTAAATAGTCTCTTAAATGAGAAATGAATCTACTACCAACAATTTTTTAAAATAAAACAAACAATAACAATTAAAGCAAATAACCATGGCAACAACAACACTTACACCAACCGCACCTCCCGTTATACTATTAAAAAACGATTTTGAAATCTTAAACGGGTACGTTAAAAACCTGCAGGGAATGCAGGTAAATGAAAAAGATAATTTCAGAAAATTATATGATGAAATAAAAAAAGCACAAATTGTAGATAAGGAAAATTTTCCTGATGATACAGTACGTCTCAACTCTACGGTACTTATTAAAGATTTGCACACGAAAAGGGAAATGACAATCACTGTTGTATTACCGCAAAAAGCGGATATAAAGCAAAAAAAAGTTTCTGTTCTGGCGCCTATAGGAACCGCACTCATAGGTTTCAGAAAAGGACAAAAGGTGAGTTGGGAGGTGCCGGCTGGCAAAAAAGATTTCAAAATTATGGAAGTGAGGAATTCACTTCTTCCTGAAAAATAATGCACATCAAAATTGCACACTGTGAACTCTACAGAATATATTGGTCTTTTAATTATTATTGTGCTTGCTACATTCACAATTGTAATCTCATGGATCAATAGAAATAAAAAGAAAAAAGAAAATGAGAATCTGGAAACAGAGTTTGATCATTTCGCAATTACAAATGATCTTGCTATTGATAAAAAAAAGCTTAATAAAAGGATGATTGGGATTGATAAAGTGAATCTGATATTGGTCTTTTTCAACAACAGTAGTGCGCAAGGTGAATTTCATTTAATTGAACTTAATGATCTTTCTGCCTGTAGGTTAATAAAACAAAAAAACGATTCTACAGGGCATATCAGCAGGATTTTTTTAAAATGTATTTTTATTCAGAAAAACCGGCTACCAATAGAATTGCCCTTTTATAACGAAATGGAAGATAATATTTTTAAAATGATGCGCTTGCCTAAGAGAGCCTATTATTAGATGAGAAGTATTAATATTTTCATGGAAAGGGCAAGACTATTGATGGTAAAATAGTTTTATTTCAAAACTAAAACAAGACAAAAAAAGTTGAGACTACGAAAGTTCTGCAAACAAAAAATGACCATGGAAGGATTCAGAAATATATAAATCTGTGACCGGGAGCTATTATTCTCCTGGTTTTTATTGTTATTCTTAAACACTTACAAAGAGCTTCTCGATTTGGTATGTTTTTCGTTTCTTCAATAGGATAAAATAGTGAATATTTGGTATTCAGAATATCTGAATTATAAAAATAATTTTTTATTTTTTTCTCTAAAACTATTGATAATACAGGTGTTTCGACAAATAACCTTATTTATAAACAAATAAATTTTAAAAATTATTCGAAAAATCAAAAATATATTTCCATCTTTGCATCCGCAAAAATTAAAAAAATGCCCCACGTAACATTATATCAAAATAATAAGATAGGCTTTACTGAAACCTTGTTTCATACAAGGCGGGATATGCGATTTATTTAAATAAACTTTTCTAAATAATGAGACCCCGCAGATGCGGGGTTTTTTATTTGAAGTAAACAAAATAAAAAATATGAAAATAAATAATTTGTTGTACATCAATAATAGAGAATCTATGCAACGATCGGGTATTCATTGGTCATAGAGATAATAATTGTTACCCGGTTATGTAAAAAATTAAACTGACCGGGTTTTTAATGCCCGGTAATAAATAAAATAAAAATGGAACCAATTATCGTCGGTGTTATGTTGTCTCTTCTTTTAAAAAGCAGCGACATTTTAAAAATGATTAAAATAAAATGGAGAAATCCGTTCAAATCAAAAAACATGGATCAACTATTTGATCAGTATTTTATTGAGGCGAAAGTTTTCTATATGAAGCTATTCAAGGTTGTTCCTTGTGTTGCCTACATCGGTAATGTTGATACCAAAAAGATCTTTGATTTAATTCAGGAAGGGAAGTATGGTAAAGTAAAAGACGTGTACCAACGTATCTATCACGATTGGGAAGATGACAAAATTTATTTTTCAAAAACCATATTTGTTATTGAAAATAAATTAATGGCGAAACTCGATGATGATTGGCTTGAAATTTATTTCAGCACGAAAGATTATCCAATGGCTAACAATATGCTAAAGGAATTCAAGATGCTCAAAGCGCATGAAAAGGAAAAGGATTACGAGATCAATATTATATCCTTAAGTGGCCAACAGCTTGATCTGAAAACTTTAGCCATCAAGCCAACACATCTTGATATTAATCTTTATTATAATGATGATTTCAAAATTATTGATGCTTTAATCAGGGAGAGGCTTACAAAAGAAAATGATAAAGGGATTGTGCTATTGCATGGTTTGCCCGGTACCGGTAAAACGACTTATTTAAGATACCTGATTGGTAATCTCAAAAAGAAAGTAATGTTTGTTTCACCATCTGTTGCAGGTAATTTAATGAATCCTGAATTTATGAATTTGTTATTGGACAATCCTAATGCGGTGCTTGTGATTGAAGACGCCGAAAATATAATTATGGACAGAAAGTATAGCATCCATAGCAGTGTAAGTAACCTACTTAACATCAGTGATGGTTTATTGAGTGATTGTCTGAATGTTCAGATCATCTGTACATTCAATAGCAACATTGGTTTAGTTGATAATGCTTTATTAAGAAAAGGAAGATTGATAGCGAGGTACGAGTTCGAAAAATTAAGTATTGAAAAGGCTACTGCGTTAAGTAATCATTTAGGTTTAAAAAATGTAGTTAAGAGTCCAATGACGCTAGCCGAGATTACTAATCCGGAGGATAATTACCAGGAACCAACTAAAACAAATGTGATTGGTTTCAGAAGAGAAATGTTGATGGAGAATTGAGTTAAGAGGTAGCAGCTGTGCCTCCGTGTACCGCTGCTGCCTTCTGTTTTAAAACTATGGTGTTTTGGCAGAGTTGGTCTATGCGTTCCGTTGAAGCCGGGAAGAATAAGGTTCGATTCCTTGAGACACCACATCAAATGATTCCAATGATTCGTAGCTTAATGGGATAAGAGTTCCGGTTTTTAAACGGGGTGAGAGTTCGAGTCTCTTCGGGTCAACTTAGGTAGAATCAAAGTTGAATGCATTTAAATGTCAGATACTGTTTTATACAATTGTATTTTTGAAAAAAGTTTTTTAGCATGGCGTTATTAGAAGTTCAACATATCTGCAAACAATTTCAGGGAGGTTTGTTGATAGATCAAATTAGTTTTGTGCAGGAGGCATTAAAGAAGATTGCGATTGCGGGGGAATCGGGTGCCGGCAAAACAACCTTACTGAAAATGATTAGCGGGAATGCGCAACCGGATAGTGGAACGATTGTATTCAATGGCAAAAAAGTATTGGGACCAGTCGAAAAATTGTTGCCAGGTCATAAAGAGATCGGCTATTTATCGCAGGAGCATGAACTATTGCACAATTATAAAGTAGAGGATTTAGTATGGTTTCAAAATAGATTGACCAATGAGGAATCAACAACTTTATTTGAAATTTGCCAGATTGCTGATTTGATGAAACGCAAAACCGATGAGCTTTCGGGAGGAGAGAAACAAAGAATTGCATTATGTATGTTATTGATTAAATCACCGAAGATGTTAGTTCTGGATGAACCATTTTCAAGCCTTGATCCAATACATACAGATATATTAAAAGCTGTATTGGAAGATATAACAGAAAGATTGAAGATCACATGTTTGCTAACATCACACAATCCGCATGATACACTTTCGTGGGCAGATGAGATTATTGTAATGAAAGAAGGAAAGATCATTCAGAAAGACACACCTGAAATAATTTATCATCAACCGGTGAATGAATATGTAGCAGGGATGTTTGGAAGATATAATTTAATGACACCCGAACAAGCTGCTTTGTTTGGCATTGAAGCGAATGAGAAAAATGTGATTATTCGTCCTGAGGATTTTATCATAAGCGCAAATTCAGAAAATGGTGTGAGAGGAATTGTAGAAAAGAAAAGTTTTTGGGGAAGTTGTTATGAGGTGGAAGTGAAGGTTGGTGAGTTTAAGATTATTGTGAGGATTGTGAAGAATAAATGGGAAGTGGGGGGAGAAAGCTTTTGTAAATATAAATGCAAGTTTAATATAGATACAAAATATGGAAAATTCTAAAAATGATGATTTGGCTACAAACTTCCAATCGTGTTGCGAACAATATTTTATTGAAAAATTTCAACAAAATAGATATCTCTATTTTGAAAAACTTCCATACAGATATTTTGGCACGGAGTATAAAGTTGAAATTACTATGAAAAATTTTGATTGGTTACTTGAACCCAAAATGGCTTATGATAAATATCCAGGACAAGGAAAAAATTATGGAAAGTCAAGATGCAAATTCGAACAATCATGTACTATTAATTATATATTCAAAACAAATTCACTTTTAGAATCAGACAGGCAAATTAAAACGATAAAATTTTATGCAGATACTTTGGAACCCTTTGGCAAGCGTATAAGTGTTACATTAATTATTGATGATTTAATTCTTACAGACAAATTGCGTAAAATAAAATTAGATATTAAAATGAAATTTAAAATTGAAAATATTGACGAATCTAGGAAATATTTAAAATTAACTTATAACAGTTCAAGTTTTACATTTAAACATATAATTCCATTTTGGAAGGAAATCATCGAACTCAACCGGCATATTTTCTCTAAACCCTTCTGACGCTTTTCCTCCGGGGACATATACTTTT
>DATKQQ010000091.1:0-3915 GCA_035532615.1 Hanamia sp. | reverse complement strand
CTATACAGTCATACTGGCCTGATAAAAAATCCGCATAATGCTCGGAAAACTTATCTTTAAATTTCATACTATAAAATTAATGAATACTCCTGCTCTTTCCCCAAAGGGTTTATTTCTGTTTGCAGAAATTCATAGATACTATCAATCTTTTACTGTGTTTGTCAATAGCATGTTCCAATTCATACTCAATCTTTGAAAAACAATCCAACACAATTTTTCTTTCACGTTCAGATAAGTGAAGTGTTTCATTGGATTGATAGCTGAAGAATGTATAGTCTTGAATATGCTTTCCCAGGGGTGTGCCATGAATCAAATCAGGATGAAAAATCAGCCCATAACCTTTCGGTTGATAAGTTTCGCCTTTACTGTTTACACCGGCAACTTGCCCGGGCGCGATGAAGACCAGCGTTCCTTCCTGGTAATCGTAAGTGTGCCGCCCATATACCAAATCGCCACATTTTACATCTTTTAAGAATATTGTGTAAAAGCCGAAATACATACGGGAACCTTCTCTTGGAGATGCTTTCGAAAAATCTACCACACTAACAAGTGGATGCAGCGTTTCATTATTGTTGAAGATATTGTAATCATTGATTGTTTCAAATCTTATTGTATTTCCATGTCTTTCAATTTTTCTAATTCAAAATTACAGCATTATTTATGGCCTGATTAATGTGCATTCTTTAATCAGCAATATTGGTATATAAAACCGTAATTGATATACTATTCGGGCAGGGAAATAATAAGACCTTTGTATCACAAAAGAAGATAAAATGCAAAAAATAAAATTAAATAACGGAGTTGAAATACCCATCCTTGGGTTTGGTGTTTTCCAGGTAAAAGATTTGGAAGAATGTGAAAGAAGTGTTGTTAACGCTATTCAAACCGGGTATCGCCTTATAGATACGGCCCAATCCTATGGAAATGAGGAAGCTGTTGGCAAAGCGATAAAAAGAAGTGGTGTAGCAAGGGAAGATTTGTTTATCACCACCAAACTTTGGATACAATCTAACGGTTATGATGAAACGAAGAAGGCTTTTGCAACTTCACTTAAAAAATTGCAATTAGATTACCTCGATTTGTACCTCATTCATCAGCCTTTTGGAGATGTGTATGGCGAATGGAGAACTATGCAGGAGTTGTACAAAGAAGGAAGGATCAGAGCCATCGGCGTAAGCAATTTTCAACCTGACAGATTGATAGATTTGATTATTCATAATGAAATTGTTCCTGCTGTTAATCAAATTGAAACGCATCCGTTCCATCAACAAATTGAAACGCAGAAATTCTTACAGGAAAATAATGTGCAAATAGAATCATGGGGGCCATTTGCCGAAGGCAAAAACAACATCTTTCATAATGAACTGCTTGCTTCCATCGGAAAGAAATATAATAAAAGCATTGCGCAGGTTATTCTACGCTGGCTTACGCAAAGAGACATTGTAGTTATTCCAAAATCAGTGCACAAAGAAAGAATAGAAGAGAATTTTAATAGTCTCGATTTTGATTTGAACGCTGAAGATATGGAAGCGATTAAAACTTTAGATACTAATAAAAGCTACTTTTTCGACCATCGTGACCCTAAAATGGTAAAGTGGTTGGGAGAAAGGAAATTGGATGTTTAACCCGCAATTTATATTCATTAAAAAATAAAAAAATTAATTATGAAAATTACAAGAATCGGTTCTCAACCTTCCTCCAAAGGGCCTGAAGATTGGTTTACGGGTGCTGTACGTGTTGACCCTTTGTTTCAGCCAAATGAATCAAGACGTGCAGCAGCCGCCAGCGTTACCTTTGAACCGGGTGCAAGAACAGCATGGCATACGCATCCTTTAGGACAAACATTAATTATTACTGCCGGCTGTGGCTGGGTGCAACGGGAAGGAGATGCCATTGAAGAAGTTCATCCCGGCGATATCGTTTGGTTTGAAGCGAATGAAAAGCATTGGCATGGCGCTACATCAACCAACGGCATGACCCATATAGCCACCCAGGAAAATCTAAATGGTAAAGTGGTTGAATGGATGGAAAAAGTGAGCGATGAACAGTACAATAAATAAAACTTTTTTTACTTTAAAAATAAAAAATCATGCAAAAAAGAAAATTAGGAAATGAAGGACTTGAAGTTTCTGCCATCGGCTTAGGTTGTATGGGAATGAGTTTTTCTTATTATCCATTTCCGGAAAAAGAAGATGCCATCAACCTCATTCACAAAGCAGTAGAACAGGGTGTTACTTTTTTTGATACTGCTGAAGTCTATGGACCTTATACCAACGAAGAATTGGTGGGCGAGGCGCTTGAACCTTTCAAAGGCAAAGTAATTATTGCTACCAAATTTGGTTTCAACATCCAGGATGGGAAGATGGTGGGTGTAAACAGCAAACCCGGACAAATAAGAAAAGCTGTTGAAGGTTCTCTTAAAAGGTTAAGGGTTGATGTGATTGATTTATTGTATCAGCATCGTGTTGACCCTTCAGTACCGATTGAAGATGTTGCCGGAACCGTGAAGGATTTAATTAAGGAAGGTAAGGTTAAATATTTTGGTTTATCAGAAGCGGGTGCACAAACCATTCGTCGTGCTCATGCCGTGCAACCTGTCAGTGCGTTACAAAGTGAATACTCTTTGTGGACACGCCAGCATGAAAAAGAAATTATTCCAACTATTGAAGAGTTTGGGATTGGGCTGGTGGCATTCAGTCCATTAGGTAAAGGTTTTCTTGCAGGCAAGATTGATGAGAACACTAAATTTCAGGAAGGTGATATTCGCAGCATTCTTCCGCGATACACTGAAGAAGCACGTAAGGCAAACCAGGCATTGTTAGATTTGACAGAAGCATTTGCAAAAGCAAAAAAGGCAACGCCTGCACAAATTGCGCTGGCATGGGTGCTCGCACAAAAGCCGTGGATTGTGCCTATTCCCGGCACCACAAAGTTGCATCGTTTAACAGAAAACATCGGTGCAGCTTCCATCGAATTAACAACTGATGAACTCCGGGAAATTGATGCAGCGTCTGCTCATATTCATATAATGGGCACGAGATATACAGAGGCGATGGAAAAATCAACAGGGCTGTAAAAAAAATAATTACCTTCTCACAACAAATTTCTATTAGGATTTTTATTTTCGTCGTTGGCCAGAAACCAGGCGACGGCTCTCACGAGTGGTTGATGTGGGCTTGCGAAATAGAGGGAACACTCACAGGGGCTGTAATTCAGGCACAAGCACGCTAACACAAAAAAATGCTTAATTTTTACTCGGAATAGGTCCTATAACCATTAACCAATCATCCGGAATATCCTCGTTTTCAATGTAAGTGAAGAAATATTTGACTTTCGAAACTATTTTTTTCCCCTGAAATGAAGGAAATAATTGTGCTTGAAAAATGTATGACCTCGGTTTTCTTGTTTCTGGATTGTGTATATTATTTTTCCTAAAAAAAGCAGAGAAAGATCTCCATTTCGTATACTGTCAAGTCTTTTCCCAATAAAATAATCTGCATAAGTTGGCAAAGAAAGGTCAAGTGGATTTTCTTCCGAGATATATCTAGTAGTTTTGATAGGAATAGCTTTGAAAATAGAGGAATCAATATCACCAACAAGATATTGGGCTCTTTTTTTAGTATAAAGTTGAACATACGCTGTATAAGCAACAGTTATTACAGGACTCTTTCCCAAACTGTAATCGGTAAATAACAATACATCATAATTGGCAATTAGGAATACACGACTTCGGTAAATAAGGATGCACGACTTCGGTAAATAAGGATACACGATTTCGGTAAATAACAATGCATGATCTATCATTAACTGTCCAGCTTTGCAGTGCCATAAAACAGGCAGAAAAGTATGGATAAAAAAACGATAAACAACTGGATCATGTATCATGAAATTCAACGATTAATCAGGGAAGGATTA
>DATKQQ010000090.1:0-6137 GCA_035532615.1 Hanamia sp. | reverse complement strand
AGTTAGAAGGTCGGCAATCAATGATTTGTCATACTTCTCAAGTTTCCAAAACCTCACATTGTAAATGTGGGTAAGTTGGTGTCCAATAGTTCCACCACCACGTTTTGAAGTGGTGAAGTTTAATGCTTCCTCCGTTAGAGAATTAATGAGCATTGAATTAACCCGGTGATTGATGAACCAGGTTTCTATTATTTGCTTTTCGATCGTTGTCATTGAAATTATTTTTCAAGAAGATTTTTAATGTTATCTAAAATTCCCTTCCGGTTGCTAACCGAATGGTCTTGTGATTGCTTGTCTTTAAAACCTTTCTTGTGTTCCTTTCTCTTTCAAAAGAAATACAATAATCAACTACTATATTAACTTCTTCTCAACTCCAACCAGGGTACATAGGATGCGATTGTTGCCTGCTTTTGTTATTGTGCAATAACTAAATTGGTTTCCCATTGCGCCACCATATCAAACCTTCCATCATTAATATTATAATTGCTTGTCCCGTTGATAGTAAAATTAAAATGTCCGCTTACGATAAAAGGATTAATTATTGGATTGTTTGGTGAGCCATCACCAATGGTAAAAGATGAATTTTTCTGTACTTTATTAAATATAATGCTTCCAAAAGATTCTCTATTCTTTAAAAAACTAAAATCGTTGTAAGAATAAGTTAACGCAACATAATTATTGTTGCCGTCCAAATTAAATGTTTTGCCATTCAGTTTAAATAGACTGTCTTGATTTTCAATTTTCAGCCCTTTGATAACAACAAAGAAATTTACAGGTATTGCTGGTAAAGTACCAACAAAATTGATCGAATTATACGAATGTTTTCCATTAAAAATTATTGTCGTCGAATCTCCTGACAAACTCGAAATTATCCAGAAACCACTCATATAGGTTCCGGAAAGTCTATCAATGTAAACATTACTTCTCCATGTTGTATCGTTAAATAATGCTCCTGCAATATTTCTTCCTGATTCAGAATATTCAGGCAGTTGGCTGTTCGCATTGTCAGCGACAAATATTGAATTTTTTGTACAACTAATAAATATGGTACAAGCTATAATAAGATGTTTAAAATGTTTCATAAAGTCATTTGTCAATAGCAGCTTACACAATATTACACGAAACCCAAAACATCTCCCAATAAAAATCATGATTGAATATCATCACTGTTCTATTGCGTTTTTTGTAACTGCCTTTGCCGGCAATTTCAGGATAAGCCTTACCTAAATAAATAACAGCTACATACATATAATGACGGTATCTTGTGTCAAAAGTGAGTATATTTTATTCTTGCTTCTTTTGTTTGAACTATGATTTTCAAGATGAAAGGATTTTAGGATTAATCCTGCTAATCCATTACTTTATAGACCTATAAGGTTTTGAAAACCTTATAGGTCTATGCCTCGTTCTTGCTTCTTTTGTTTGAACTATGATTTTCAAGATTAAAGGATTTTAGGATTAATCCTGTTAATCCACAAATCCTATAAATCCTGGTTCAGACAATTAAAGCCTTGTCAGGTGTTCCCCTTACAAATTTAATCAACACTCCGGTAGCAATCATGAGTGGGTGATTTGGGCTTTCGAAAGGAAGGGAATACTCACAAGGGGATAATCTATGAAATAAAATGAAAGATGTGAATCAATTGATGTCGTTTGTCAGAGACAAGACGACGGTATTAATTTTTTAATGGAACACCTGCATCGGCTGAGCGAAAGGAAGAGAACACCCAAAAGGGGATAAGCTGTAACTACTGCTGATAGGAACTACAGCCGATTGTTATTCTTTCAGCCAGCCTATTGCCAAACTTTTTGTTACCTGTCTGCTTTATTCGTTCTTTATATTGAATTTTCCTTTGATTGGTCAAAACTTAAAACAAACGAAAGTGTCCCACCATAACCAGGTTGGTCAGTAGCCTTGCATATTACTTCAAAGTGTCCAAGTCCGTCTCCTGAAATGTTTAATACAAGTTGCCCTCCAATGGTTCTAATTTTGCTGTTCCGCTAAAGTCCTTGTCAAGATTTATTAGGTCTCGCTTAAATAGTTCAAAGTCGGTAGTCAAAAGTTCGCCGGAGGTAACGGAACCATCCCTGCCATTATCTTTACAAAAAAAATGACAACCTCCGGTTATTTGTTAACTTTATAGCTATGAAAACGCTTTTCATCCTGGTCATTCTTGTAGCTTTCCTGTTTTTATACAGCTTTTTTACGCCAACCAACAAGCCCCGCGATCCTGTGTATATTAAAGCAAGTAAGCAAAGAACCGGTAATGCGAAGGCTGGCTATCAATATCTCATTGAAGGAGATTATATAAAAAGCGGAATTCCTTTTGCATTGTTCAAAATGGGCGTGCACGAAAAGGTAAATGATCTTGGGAGAACCGGTATCAATCAAAATATCCCGTATGCCTTCAATGCGGTTACGGCCCCCAATGGCCAGTTGGTGGTTTCTCCCAATTGCCTCACCTGCCATGCGCAAAAGTTTGAGGGGAAACTGGTCATAGGCATGGGCAATTCATTATCTGATTACACCTCCAATCACGCTTCCACAGCGCTCTTTGCCCGGCAGTTTCTTACATCCGGTGCTGTGAAAGAAGAGGTTTACGATGCAGCTAAAAATTTTCTTCGTTCTGTAATTACGGTATACCCTGGGCTGGTAGCCAAGTCGAGAGGCGTAAATATTGCGGACAGGTTAGCGGCTTTGCTTGCTTCACATAGAGATCCGAAAACATTCAGGTGGTGCGACAGTGCGCTCATGGCTGTTCCTGATGAAGTAATTCCTTCCGATGTACCTGCCTGGTGGTTGTTAAAGAAAAAGCACGCTATGTTTTACACCGGCTTTGGAAGAGGTGATTTCGGAAGATTTTTAATGGCAGCGAATTTACTGACGGTAACAGATACAGCTGAGGCGGCCGAGGTAGATTCCCATTTCAATGATGTTCTTGCCTACATCTATTCTATTAAGGCTCCCAAATATCCAAAACCGATTAACAAAAAACTGGCTGATGATGGGCAGCTGCTTTTCGAAACTTATTGTTCTGGCTGTCATGGCACTTATGGCGAGGGGGGCTCCTATCCTAATTTACTTATACCTGAAGACGTAATTCAAACTGATTCTGCCTTATACTCTGCTAACTACAGCAACCCGCAATTTGTAAACTGGTTTAATCAAAGCTGGTTTACCACGGGGGATCACCCGGCTAAACTGGTACCTTTCCGGGGTTACATAGCGCCTCCTCTGGATGGCGTTTGGGCTACGGCGCCGTATCTTCATAATGGTTCTGTTCCCACTCTTGAGGCATTGCTTGACAGCAGGCTGAGACCAACCTACTGGAGCCGGGATTTTAAAAATCCTCAATATGATGTAGACGATCCCGGCTGGAAATATACAACCGAATCCACTGCAACCAATAAAGACACCTATAACACTACTTTAAAAGGATATAGCAACAAAGGTCACTATTTTGGAGACAAGCTTACCAATAAAGAAAGAACTGCAGTTATCGAATACCTGAAAACGTTATAATGGTCTTTGGCCAGGATAGAACAGATTGGAGATTTTCTTGTAAATAACTTCAGTTGTTCACAACAATTTTTACCAAATTTATTCTTATAAAATAAATCTATCATGCCGAACTAAATTTCAATGATAAATTCCCCATGTTGCCGCAAGCATCCGCTCAATGTCATTTAGTTAAGAGTTTTGAAAGCATTTGCGCTAAGTTCCTGCCGGGTGAAGGATGACCTTGCGCCAACAGTGGGATACTAAAAAAGCTGCCTCTCATGAGACAGCCTTCAAGTTGTATGATTGACTAATTCCTGTTGGAATTACCAGCTCCTGTGATCGTTTCTATTGGTATGTTCTTCAACTCTTTTGTAATGTTGACGTTGGTAATGATATCTTCCTTCCTTCATATATCTATTCCGGTTATCCCTGTCATGGTTATACCCATAGTCATTTTCATTATTGCGGTTATTCTGCTCATTATCCCTGTAACCACCATGGTCATTACGGGAGTTTTGGGAATATTGATCACGATTGTTTCCTGAATTTTGGCTTGACGGGTAACCGTTGCCGTAAGATTGATTATTTTTTTGCTGACGGTGCCCGGATTGTGCATAAGAAGCAGTGGTTAAAAACCCAGCAAAGAATAATATGGTAATAAATTTTTTCATAATTGTATTTTTAAATTGTGATTGAATGACTATAAGACAATGCTTTTATCAATAAGCTTAACAATGAAACGTTAATACAGAATTGCTACAAACTTCCAGCCGTTGTTGGTGTTCGCCCCAATGGTTTGTAGCAGGGCAATTGAATTCTTGTTATGATTGAAATATCTTACGGAAACAAGGGGCGCCAACACCCTTATTTAGCCCGGTATCCTTCAGAGCGGTTTAACAAAATATTCAGTGGTTTCCAGGCCGGAACATGATCGGTTATTATTTTTAGTATGGCCAAAAAAGGAGAAACCAATACCATACCCGCTATGCCCCACAAAAGGGTACCGGCAATAATAGCAACCAAAGTGGCCCATGTACTTAAATTGAGCTGCGTGCCAACTACCCAGGGAAAGATAACATTAGATTCAAGGTATTGAATGAACACAAATACGAGAATAACGCCAACAGGATACCAGGCGGAATCTTTAGTAACAAGCGCAATGGATACAGGGATTGCAGCACTTATAAATATACCAATATATGGTATCACCATCATGAATGAAGTTAAAATTCCATACAACAAGGCATTCCTGATTCCAAGGGCGAATAATCCTGCACAATTAAGTGCAGCAACAATCGAATAGACGTAAAAGGTACCTTTTATATATTTGAAATAGGAGGTAACGCTTTCATGTAAGATGAGTTGTAGTTGGTTTTTATACTTATTGCCTACGATAATTGCAATGAACCTGACAAAAGTTTCACGATGATATAAAAAAAGTGCTGCATAGACCGGGATCATCACCAGCATGATCATGGTAGCAATTGTCGAATTTAAAACCCCTTTTAAAAAGCCTGTAATATCATCGTCCAGGTTAGCCGTTAATTTTTGGACCCAGATAGTCTGATCTCTTGGACTTATGTGTAATGAATTATCAATCCAGCGTGTGATTCCTGGTGAGAAGTCAGCTAAACGTTTAGATATTAGCGGATAGTCCTTAAGGAAAATATTGATCTCAATACCCAACAGCCATCCTAAAGCAACAGCAAGAACAACTACACCTGTTAATAAAACTGCAATTGAAAAACTGCGTGGAAGACCATGCTTTTCCATTCTTTTACAAATGGGGAAAGTGATCAATGCTACCAGGAGCCCGAAGAGCAATGGCACAAACAATACCTTGCCAAAATAAAGGATCAAAATAACAAAGAAAGTAGTTTGAACCCATTTTGTGAATAAAGTAAGCGATGTTGATTGTTGGCGGACTTGCATTTTGTCTTAAATTAAACAGATCAGGAAATTGAGCAAGTTAGTTTGGTTTTATCAGAACGGCAATGACCATTTCATTAAAAAATGATGATATTGATCATATTCCTATTCCATAACTTAGATAGCTTGTTGACAGTGCCATTTCTTTGTAAGCTAGGCTAAGGCAGGGCAATTGAAGGTTTTTTTTGTTGATGCTGCTCATTTTGTTCATGGAACTTATCTTGGATATTTATGGTGTTTTGTACGTTGTTTTATAAAATCACCATCAGGAAGAAGCAGGTTTAATGTATTGGGAGCATTAATTAGATGCCATTACAAAAGAAATCATAACAATAGTCAATGAAACTTATATAAATGCGCAAAGTGTTCGTGACTTGATGGAAGAAGTCGCAAAACGAAATATTGGTATCCCTATTAAATTAATTATGGATAATGCTAAATATCAAAAATGCGATTTAGTGAAGGTAGCAGCAGCAAGATTAAAAATTGAATTGATATACCTGCCATCCTATTCGCCGAATTTAAATCTGATAGAAAGGTTTTGGAAATTTGTAAAGAAAAAATGTCTTTATTCAAAATATTACGAATCGTTTGCTTTATTTAAGAACGCAATTGAAAAAGTGCTTGAAAATGAAAATTCAAAATATGATGAGGAGTTAAATAACCTGCTAACATTAAATTTTCAATCTTTTAAAAATGTAAAAAT
>DATKQQ010000089.1:0-6933 GCA_035532615.1 Hanamia sp. | reverse complement strand
GCATAGTTTTGCCACGCACCTTCTTAATATGGGCACCAATCTGCATGTCATAAAAACCTTGCTGGGCCATAGTAAGCTGGAAACAACCATGGTGTATCTGCATCTGCAAAAGCATACCCAGTTAGGTATTGTATCCCCTTTAGAAGCCGTTGTACATGGTGGAGCAGTCGCTAAATGAACGGAGGCAACTGCTTCAAACAAAAATCTTTGCTCATCCTTGTGTTGGAGGATTTAATCCTTACAGCCAGGCAGTGCTAAGCCGTTTGAGCCGTTGCCACACAGAAGGCATAGGTGTGCATCATTACCGGTGCAGCAATGAAGAGTGCAGCCATTTGCACTACCAATACCATAGCTGTGGTAACCGGCATTGCCCCGGTTGTGGTGGCATGAAGCGGGATCAATGGGTAGAAGACCGCATGGGCGAACTATTGCCCACTACTTATTTTCATTTAGTATTTACGCTGCCACAGGAGCTAAGGGCTTTATGCATGGGCAACAGGAAATTACTATTTGGTTTGCTCTTTAAAGCGGCACAGCATACTATCCTTACCTTATCCAAAGATGAGAAATATATCGGCGCCACACCGGGCATTGTAAGCATACTGCATACCAATGGGCAGGACCTTACTTTCCATCCACATATCCATAATATTGTAAGTGGCGGTGGCATAAAAGCTACCGGAAAATGGATAAAAGAAAAGAGAGCCAATGGTAGTTTTTTGTTCCCCCGCCGGAGTATGGAAAAAATATACAAAGGATATTTTTTAGATCACCTGAGAAAATACATCGCTAAGGGGCTTTTAAAATATAGCGACAGCGTGGCATTAGAAAATATTCTTGCCATCGTGGGGCAAAAGAAATGGAACGTGTATGCCAAAGCTCCCTTCGGCGGCCCTGCACAGATCATAGAATACCTGGGGCGTTATACGCACAAGGTGGCTATAACTGCTCACCGCATTACAACTATAAACGATAGCCATATCAGCTTTCAATACAAAGACTATGCTGATGGTAACAAGCAGAAAATAATGACGCTGGAACATGCTGAATTTTTGCGTCGTTTTGAGCAGCACATCCTCCCGAAAAGTTTTGTAAAAATCCGGCACTCAGGTTACCTGCATGCCAAAGATAAAATGGAACGCATAGCATCCGTATGCAAACAATTAAAGTTGCCTGCACCTATGCAAAAGATCTACACTCCTGTAGCATTAAGGCTGCTGCTGCAAACAGGCAAAGATGTCGCTACATGCCCTGTATGCGGTAAGGGGCGAATGAATCTTGTGCAAACATTTATTTTCCATAATGGTGCGCTCGTAGATATAGCACAGCTTCGCAATCGTGGTTCACCAAAAATAAAAAGCAAGTATGCAATCAATAACAAAAATGTATAACCCCTCTACTGATTTTATAATGCTTAAAAACAACGACCGTTTTTTGGGTAAGGGGCATTATGCACATCCGGCAAAATTTATCGCTGTTGAAAAAACTGCTTCGTCTGCTTCGACAAAATCCCACTACGAAAAACAGCCACAAAACACCTTACAGGAGTAGCTAACTCTCTTCTAACCGGTGTCGCTGAACATCGTATTGCAAAAAGCCCCGGTCTTAAAGGATTCAGGGCTCTTTTATTTTTTTTCAAACCAGTCTGAAATTGGGGGGCTTTCTTCAATACGCATAATGGTTCCTCCATATTTATTTCTACTCAAAAGGAGAAAGATATTTTTGAGAAGTTGAAAACTATTTCAAAAGAAAAACAGGAAAGGCTTACTGCTTTTTTTCGATTATTTAAACAGGCAAAATATGAGGAAGCAAATAAAACTTATGAGGAGAGTTTATTACCCCTATATCATGAATTTCAATTTAGCAACAGATCTCTTTTAAAAACTATAGGCAACAGGGATAAAAATGAAATAGAACTTTTAGAGGGAGCCATAAATACTACAAATAAAATTAATTTCGGGATAAGTATTGCATTATTAATCCTTATAATCTTTTTAGGAATTAACCTGGCTAAAATTGGAAAAATAAACAAGAAAACGCGTTTGGAACTGAAGGAAAGCGAGCACAAATACAGGGCATTAAGTGAACGAACGAATGAAATAATTGAAAGGTGCGATGCAAACGGGAAGCTAGTATTTGCCAATGACTCTTTTAAAAAAAGGCTGGAATATAATGACGAAGACCTTTCTCAACTATATTTTTCAGACATACTGGCGGAAGGGCCTTTTGATTTTGATGATTTATTAAAAAAAGATGGAGAAATTGTCTCCAATGTGCAAAGAACCTTTAAAAGTAAAAGCGGAAAAAAAATATACCTTGAAGGCAATATTGTTTTAGAATACAGAGATGGCGAATGTATAGGATCAATGGGGTTTTTTAATGATGTAACAGAAAAAAAGCAACTTGAAGAAGCGTTAATTTCTTCTGAATTAAAATTCCGAAGTTTTTTTGATCTCGCTCCTATTGCTATGGGTGCGTTTGACCCGAAAACCTTAAGGTTCATAATGGTAAACAAAGCGGCTGTTGAGCAATACGGATATAGTGAAGAAGAGTTTTTGAATAAAACCATATTGGAGGTAACAGGGAACGGTGATAATTCAAAAATGAAAGATGATATCAGGAGCATGAAAGAAGATGTTATCCATTCAAACAAAAATAAAATTTACAAGCTAAGCCTGAACCACTTTAAGAAATCAGGTGAAAAAATAGACGTAGAAATTTATAGAGCGCCAGTAATAATTGATGGTAAAGATTGCATATTGACGATTGCAATTGATGTTACTGAAAGAAACCAGATTGAAAATAAAATGATCAAAGCCATTATAAAAACACAGGAGGAGGAGAGATATGAAATTGGTGGCGAACTACATGATAATATTTGCCAGATTCTTGCTGCCGCAAAAATGAGCCTCTCCATGATGAAGCCTTCTTTAACCCCCTCTGTAATTGATTTGTATAATCAGTCTTCTGAAGGAATTATGATGGCCGTTGAAGAAATCAGGAATTTATCTCACCGATTAGCTCCTGCCTTTTTTGACAATACAAAGCTGGAGGAAGCTTTTGAAGGTTTGTTCAAAACTTTCAATGTAAGGGATACCTATAATGTCTCCATGAATTTTGAAAGCAGTGCTAAAAATTATCCTATTAACCAGGAAACTCAATTATCGCTTTACCGGATTTTACAGGAGCAATTAAGAAATATTATTACGCATGCAAAATGCACTTCTATTGAAGTCGGGGTTTTTATTAAAAATGATAAACTCGAAATGCGGATAGCAGACAATGGAATAGGATTTAATATGAACCAGGTTAAAGATGGAATTGGATTGTCAAATATGAAAAGGCGCGCAGAAATAATTTCAGGCGAATTTCATATTAATTCATCCCAGGGAAAAGGGTGTGAAATATTAATAACCATCCCTATCACTAAAACCTTACATGAAGCAGTCGCGGAAAAATTAAAAAATAGCTGTTTAAAAACAACCAATGCTAAGATGAGTCTGTGATTTATTTCCGCTCTTTCTCCGTTATTAAATTCATCAAGCTCAACCGGTATTTTTAACCGCCCTTCCAAGTTTGTATGCGTAACCATTTTTCAATACTTCCTTTGTGAGTATTTTACTTTTCAAACTTTTAATAACAGTTTCTTTTTGATCTCTAATTGTGAGAGTGTTAATTTGCATTAGCCAATTCGAGTGTTGTCAGCGTTTGGTTATAATTACTTTTTTTATAAAGGGTAGTAGTCCATCGAATCTTTGTACCAGTCAGGATATTTGATCGTAAGCTTCTTCTTTTGTGAACACGCAGTTGCATTGTGATTCCTAATTTATGGAAAAAGCCTGAAAGGGATTTTTTTGTGTGAATCCCGATTTTTTTGATTATTAGGATGATTATAAGCTGATTCATTCTGTTCATTTTGTGAATCCAGATTTTGAAAAAATTATTATACTAATCTATAAAAGAGGATCTATATCAGCCCCTCATCAGCAAAAGAATAATATCCCTCATTGGTAACGATGATGTGATCTATAACCTTTATATCAAGGTAAATTCCTGCAGTTGCAATCCGTTTTGTCAACTCTTCGTCTGCCCTGCTTGGTTTAAGATTTCCAGAAGGGTGGTTGTGGCTTAAAATAATATTACAGGCATTCGCTTTTAAAGCAGCCATAAAAATTAATTTCGGGTCTGCTACTGTGCCTGTAACTCCTCCGGTTGATAACTCATAAATTCCTGAAACCCTTTGAGCCCGATTTAGCAAAACAACTTTAAACTGCTCAACAAATTCAATCTTGTTTTCATCCCAGGTTACCCTTAGTAACTCATAGCACTCTTTGGCGGATTTAACCAATGGCCTTTCGGAAGGTTTCACTTTTGATTTGTAAACCAATTCAACTTCTGCCACCATGTTTAATGAGAATAAATTCATTTGCTGTTCCATAACATTTCATTTTAAAGATTTAAAAATTAATTATGGAACTATCACCACCTTTTGGCGACCAAGGCGATGAAGCAACGGAATAAATAGCACAGCGGTTTATGCCGGAATTTCATTGCCGCCACGGAGACAAATGGCGAACTTTGTGGGAGAATTAATGAAGAAATAAAATCTCTTTAGATACTTTTATCGCACTAACTAAAATATAAACAAATAAATGATGGTAGAAGAAAGAATATTAACTATCAACAATATCCTTAAAAATTATAATTGGCAGTTCATCCACCCGTATATTCAGGAATACCAGATTGACATTATCCTGAGCAGGTATTCGGCTAATTCAAGGCTTTCAAAAGAACAGAAAGCAATAATTATTGATTGGACTAATAATGCAGAAGATAGCCTTGATAAAATAAATCCATAATGGAAAGTTTAAATAATATAGTAAAAAACCTTTTTAAGGCAATTTTTATTCGAAAGAAAGATTGCTGTAAATAAAATGAAAAAAAATGAAAAAAATAATCTCATCTACAACATTTATTTTCCTGTTTGTTTTTTTTGCCCATGCACAGCATCAGCATCACAACAAGCAGGATACCACTAATTCGAAAAATGCAAGGAATGGTTCCATGCAAATGAATGAAATGAGGATGGACAGTACGAAAATGAATGGAATGAAAATGAACAATATGGATATGAACTCAATGAATATGAGCCATTCATTTTCGCTAAACCTTCCTATGAGCCGCAATGGCTCTGGTACTGCATGGTTGCCTGATGCGTCTCCAATGTATGGAGTGATGTATCATTCAAAAAACTGGATGTACATGCTGCACGGAAGTATTTTTCTACGTTATGATAACCAGGATTTTTCCAAAAAAGGCTCAAGAGGCGATGAGCAAATTGATGCGCCTAACTGGCTTATGCTTATGGGGCAAAGACAGGTTGGTCAAAATGGCTTATTTCATTTTGGCACCATGTTTTCGCTTGATGTTTTAACCGTTGGGGGCGGCGGTTATCCGTTATTATTTCAGAGTGGTGAAAGCTGGAAAGGGAGATCTCTGGTGGACAGGCAGCATCCGCATGATTTATTCTCTGAATTGTCGATTGCGTATTCAAAGGCATTATCAAAAAAATCAGATGTGTATTTATATCTTGGCTATCCCGGAGAACCTGCACTTGGCCCGGTGGCTTTCATGCATCGTCCTTCTGCTATGGATAATCCCGATGCTCCTATTTCACACCATTGGATAGACGCAACTCATATCACTTTTGGTGTAGCAACTTTGGGTGTTCGCTACGGCAATTTTAAAATCGAAGGTTCTTCATTTACAGGAAGAGAACCGGACGAAAACAGGTACAATCTTGATAAGCCTTTATTTGATTCCTGGAGTGGAAGATTGTCTTACAATCCTTCACAAAATTGGGCTTTGCAGGTATCGCATGGTTTTATAAAAAGCCCTGAAGCATTACATCCGGAGGAAGATGTAAACCGTTCAACGGCATCAGCAATTTATAGTTTGCCTACCAATAATAATGGAACATTTAACGCTACAGCAGTTTGGGGAATGAATAAGACAAAAGGAAAGGATGGGGAAAATGCAGTTTCATTAGAAGGAGAATGGAGAAAAAATAAACTGGGTTTATATGGCAGGTACGATTATGTACAAAAGAATGTAGAAGAATTGGTATTAGATGAAAATGTCTATGGAGTTGATGCGGTCTTTCCGGTAAACGCCTTTACGCTTGGATTTAATTATGATTTGTTCAAAATAGGCAAAGCAAATGTTGCAGGCGGAGGACAGTTTTCTTTATATCATGCAGACAGCCGGTTGGATAATTTATATGGAAAAAATCCGATGGCTTTTGAAGTGTTTTTACGATTGTATCCGGGGAGGATGAAAATGAAGTAACTATTTTGCCTTATTACCAATAAAAAATGAGATACTGAATGCTTAATCAAGCATCTTATTTTGTCATTTCTTAATTCTGTTGCCAATATTTTAAAACGTAATTATGAAAAACCATCAGCACGGTTCAGAACAAAAAATGATTTCCGAAAATAAAATAGACCATACCAAAATGGACCACAGTTCCATGCATCATGATGGAAATCCACACATGGGAATGGAATGTTCATGGTTGTTTTTGGCATGGGCATGAAGAGTGCAAATATTTTGTTGTGCCTAAAACAAAAACAGAATGGTGGTTAAATAAAATAGCCAGAAACAAACAACTGGACACTGAGAATATTAAAAAACTGAAGTCTGATAAGTGGAATGTAATTACCCTGTTTGAATATAAATTAAAGAAAGGCAATATTGATTCCAGCTGTAATATCTTTCCTGTTAGAGAATTTATACTGCTCAAGGGGTAAATTAATGAATTTTCTGATGAAGGGTCGGAACACGTTAGCGGTCTAAACCATCAAGTGGGCAATCGTTCAGGCCGCCGAAGAAAGCGTCCCGGCCGCATAAAATCATTCACTGTTTTGTCCC
>DATKQQ010000088.1:0-2860 GCA_035532615.1 Hanamia sp. | reverse complement strand
AATTATTCATTATTTTATGTTGAGGAATATATCCGGTATTGATAGCCTGCCGATCCAAAATCATTTGGGAGCGTTTAGTTTCCAAAATTATCAATGCTTCTTTGTTGTGATTTCTTTGAATCTGATCCTTGGGTTTTACATTAGTAAATATGCCTGTAGAAATACGTTGCCTACAGCTTTCCCCCATTCAAGACTATAATAGACTCTTTTACCATTTTTCGATAACCGTTGCGTGATATTTATATTCATACATATTTGTGTGCCAAACCGTGTGCCAAATATTGTACCGGATGATGTGGGAATAAGCGTAAAAAAGCGAGGTAAAATTGCAGCATTAAAAAAATAAGTCATTATAAATCAATCATTTATATTGGTTATCTAGTGCCCGGGACTGGAGTATTATTCAGATGGGCAATTACAAAAGAAATACAATGACACAACAATCAATGGACAGAAACTCAGATACTCCGAAGAATATTTTGAAAGCGGTAAATTAAAAATGACTGGTTTTTTATTCAATGAGCAGCGAACAGGAATTTGGAAAACTTTCTACGAGAATGGGAAAATTGAATCAATTGCAAATTTTGAAAAAGGCACATTAAATGGAGATTTAAAATACTTTTACGACAATGGGCAATTATGGGCTGAACAAAATTATAAACACGGAAATTTAATGGAGGTAATTTGTAATTATAACAGCGAAGGGAAAAAGAATGACCCTGGGACAATAAAAAATGGTACCGGAACTGTAAACATATACGATGAAAACGGGAAATTGACCGAAACTCACAACTTTCTGAATGGACAGGAAACGAAGGTCAACCGATAACATTCGCATTTAGGCAAGCCTGGCTGAAGTGCTAACAATGAGCAACGGTGCACCTTTCAGCAATAGTCCAGGCTGAAAAAACTTTATTGAACGATAGTAATAACAATGAACTTTTAATTACATAATTCAACAGCAACTCCATAAATCAAGCTTTTAGCTACAGCTTTTGGGGAGAAAAGGGGGTGGAAAAATTATACCTTTGCATCCAAGAATATTGAAATGAAAATAACAAAAATACACCTGACAAATTTCAAAAGGTTTACAGATCTAATGATTGACAACATCCCTAACTCTGCAAAGTTAGTTTTACTTATCGGCTCAAATGGCTCTGGTAAATCTTCCGTCTTTGATGCTTTTGGGTTTGTAGTCAGTAGAATACTTGGCGATGTAGCTCCTAACGCCGATTTTTTTGGATACTACAGAAAAAGCAAGGAGGATTCATTGAATGTGGCTATTCATCTTGAAGGAGATAAAGTAATAACTTTATCTGACAAAAGCTTTAATACACGTAGCGTTGCTTCTACTGCTTTTTATGGGAGAACAAGTTTTAGACAAATTCCACGATTAACAAGAACAAGTTTGGGACAAAGCAGGTTTGACATTGATAAAGACTCAGACAGACCCAAGTTTTTTATTGAAAAAGATAACCGTTTTGAAAATGATATTGAGAAAATAACCGAGATTATTCTAAAAGAATTTTTTCGCGGAGAGCAATCAAACGAACAAATACGGGATAGATATATTAATCCAATAAATGCAGCCCTAAAAAAAATTTTTGGAGAAGGGAATGGAACAAAGCTACAACTGATTGAGATTATCCCCCCTCTTGAAGGCAAAATAGCACAGATAAATTTTAGTAAGGGAAAATCGGAAATTCATTACAACTATTTGAGTGCAGGTGAGAAAGAAGTTTTCAATTTACTAATCAATTTATTGAGTCGTGGCTCAATTTATCGAGACACGATTTACTTTTTAGATGAAATCGATTTGCACTTAAATACCAAACTTCAGTTCAACTTGCTTAAGGAAATTACTGAAAACTGGATTCCAGAAAACTGTCAATTATGGACAGCAACTCATTCACTTGGATTTATTGAATATGCAAAACAAACTGATAATGCCTCTATTATTGACTTTGACGATTTAGATTTTGATTTACCAAGAATCTTGTCTCCTGAACCGAAAGATAATCCTGACATTTATGAAATTGCTGTTGGCAAAGAATTTCTGCCTGCATTATTTCATCAAATGAACATTTGCTTTGTGGAGAATAATGACAAACATTATTACGCGTCAATTGGAATACCAAAAACCATTTTTGTTTCGGATAACAATCGAAATAATGTTTATCACAAAGTCAGAGCAACAAAATATCATGGTTTAGTTGACAGAGATTTTTTAAGTGATGATGATATTGTTCAAATCAAGCACCAATATCCGAACCTTTACATACTCAACTTTTATAGCGTAGAGAATTATTTATATCACCCTGACAATTTGGTTGAATATTACGCAACAAAGAATCAGCCGTTTGACAGAGTTGATTACGTTGTTCAGTTAACAGATGCAAAAAATCAGGCAAAAGATACTTTTATTCCGACTCTGACTTTGAAAAGAACAGAATATCCCTACTTTGGTGAGCCGGAACACAATGGAACAGCATTGCAAAATCGTTTTAAGAATAAAAAAGAAAATGCAGACCAAGCAACTATTATTGCCGGATATTTAAACAGTAATGACTTTGACACTTATTACAAGGTGTTACCAATGAAAACTTACTGTACACAATTACCGCGACGACAAAACATCGCGAAAAGCGACTTGGCAAAAACTACATGGTTCAAGGAGAGAATAGAAGAACTAATTAACTATGGAGAATAGCACGACCGCTAACAAATAAGACTTCGTCGGGCACGAAGTGCCTCCAATGAAGTCCCATGTTGTACGGAACCGGTGACTGAATAATTAGAGACTATGGGGTTTGAGTTGAAAAGGCTTTGCGTTTACGGTAGGGCGTTATATCTCACAGAA
>DATKQQ010000087.1:0-12628 GCA_035532615.1 Hanamia sp. | reverse complement strand
TACTGTTAACCGTATTACTTTTTTTGATTTTGTAAGTAAATAAGTTTCTTTCCCTTGCTTTACAGGTTGATAGTCTTTTATCTTTTTTCTGCTTACTACTACATATTTATAGCCCTTTCGGGTTAAGGTGTCCAGATTTTTTTCTGTAGCTATTCCTGCGTCCATTACTACTATTGGCTTTACGGTGCTGGTGTTGCCGGATAGCTTTTCAAGCAGTGTGTTGATATCTGATGTGTCGGCATAATTGCCTTCGGCGTATAGCTGAATATTTTATGAAGCCTTCTATGTTTATCACCATTGCCAGCACTACCAATTTTGCATCGCTACGTTTCTCTTTGCTTCTGCCGTATTTAGCCAACCGGCTATTTCTTTTACTACCTTCAAAATAGGTATTGGTAAGATCATATAGCATTATCCTATCTTGCAAATCAAAGAGTTCATTGGTTTTGGTAGATAAATATTTTTCGATGGTTTCTTTATACTCGTATAAATCTAAAGCACTTTGGTAAAGTTTATCTTTGGTAATTTTATCTATATTATAACCAGTGATATCGCATACAGCAGAATTGTCTTTTATCCATTTGCTGGTGGCAAGCTCGGAGCCAGGGTATACGGCTCTGCTAATAACCTGAGTCATTGCCAGTTGAATTTTTTCCCGTGGCCAATTAAGTTCCTCAAATAATTCAGTAAGTTTTAACTGGTTCCATGTATTGGCACATATCCACTCTGTGCCTATTTCTCTTGCCTCCTTATGCTTTATGGTATCTGCTTTTACGAGTCTGTGCTTTTGTTCCATCGTTTTGCGGTCAATGGTTTTGTTTTCTATCATCTCATTCCAAAAACGATTGGCCCATTCTATTACTTGTGTGTCGGGCTCTTCAAAAAGTGGTAATTCGTTCTTATACCTGGTATTGAGATAATCCACCACTTTATCTTTTTGTATCCGGGTAGCATCCGGCCAAAAGCCAATGTTTAAAAGTGTTTTATGACAAACCCTATCATATTCATTTCGATAGCTTTCTACTAACCACAGATTTTCATGTATATAAACCACCCCTAAATTTATGATGTGGAGGAAGGATGGAAAATGATTTTCCTATTGCCGAGCCAGGGGTAATTTAGGCTGTCATATTTTTTCATCATTTCAATTATCTGTGGCAGGTCTCTTTTCTTCTTTAGTTCAATTTCAATTTGATTACCGGTAACTTCAATGGTACCATTATTGGCAGTAAATTTTTCATAAATCCTTTCGTCAGAAATTTCAGAATACCTTTCCAGATCAAGGGCGAATAACCGATACAGGTTGTGGGCAAGGATGGTCATGGTCAAATCAAAATCCACCTTTATTACCATGGAAGAAGAAACCCTGTTTAAATGAAAAAACTCAATTTGCTCGGAGATGCCTTTTTCAACAAGCCATCGCCTGCAATATTTTCTTACTACATTTTCAACGCTCATTTCAAAATCATTGGTGATGATTAAAGCCGGTTTTATTTTGCCATGCCCGGTGATCGTAATTTGCCTGATCGGTTTGAGTGATTGGGTTTTAGAATCGGTATAACCCCTTAATGTTATTTGTTCATCGCGGACTTTCAGGGTGCGCTTTTTCAATCCGCTTGCCTCTACCCTGATGTTTTTGTAGGCAGGGTTCTTACTGATTTGTTCCAGGATGTTTTTTCCTCTTCTGCGGATGGTGAAAAATTTAATATTGCTCTCATCAAGTTTCGATAAATTTTCATAGTTGGTAAACTTGCTGTCAAATACCAGGTAATTGATATGTTGCTTACCGGAAGGCGTTTGGCGATAAAAATCCAGGTATTCCAAAACCACTGCCGATTGGTTTTTGTGCTGTACATCCGTATCTCCATAGTCTATGATACCGCTATCCGGATCCTGCGCCAGCACAGCTAACATGCTGGACAAAGCCTTGTTTCTTTTGCCGCTCCAGTTATTTTCCAGGTGGCTGTCGTCGCCCCAGTAGGGGATGGTGGTAAAGTCCAGGTTACAGGTATCAGACAACAATCCATGCCGGGTCCAAATTTGATGCAGGCTTTTGAGAAACTTCATGTTGATGTCTTTGGTTACCCTGCTGGAATAGGAACTTAACCAGGCGGATTTGGGCAACACGTTTAACCCCGCAAACAAACCCAACCCTCTGTCCATGCACCATAAGTCATCATCACTATAGCGTTTTACCCCGGAAAGCTTTAGCGCTATAAAGGAAAGGATGGAAGAAAATTTGCCGATATCTTTTGTCTCAGGGTAAGCTGAATCCTCTATTGCCTTATCTATTCCGTATTGGGTGATAACAGGGAGAAAGGTAAAGATGCCTGTGGAACCTGAATGAAATTTTTCGTCTGTTATTTCCAATGCCCCCGCTATGGGCGCTTTTATTTTAGGCAATTCCAGGTTTTTCTTTTCAGATCTGCCTCGCCTGTGCAAACGGGCAAAACCTTCGTTGTCCAATAGCTTATAGACATAACCATAAGAAACCTTGTACCCTTTTGAATTGACAATACCCACAATATCTTCAACGGAAAAATTGTGCTTGCGAAGCCCAATGATCATATCTTCCAGGCCTTCGGGTTTGTTTTCTTTCCTGCCCAATATTACTTCTTTAAAGAAAATATCTTCAGTGGAATTTTCCTTTAAATGCAAGCGGAAATCCCTGGTCAAAGAATAAAACGATGGTAAGGAATACTCGTAGGCATTGGCCACCTCCTGAGCGGGCCGTTTTTCAAAGAAAAAAGCGCGCAGGGCATCATACCTTTTTTTATTGACCATATCCATGCTGAGAAAATAATCATAAGGTTCCATAAATTAGGGTTATTTAAGTACATGATAAAGGTAATTAAAGTAATTAAAACAAAAAATAAAATATCCTATATTAAAAAATAAGCTATAAACAAGGCATTACAGCCGATAAAAATTTAAACCAAAATGTTTTAATGGAAATAAAAAACAGTTAAATATCAATATATAACCCTAATAATAAACAAGAGAAACATGGATAAACATTATATATAATTGATAATTAGGCAGTTACAATGAATTTGGAAAAAATTAATTTAGGGTAGCAGTTATACATGAAAATCTGTGCTAACCGGTAGTATGCAGCGATATCCTTCATAGAGGTATTGTGTCTAAATGAAGCCTTTAAATACATTGGCCGCAAAGCTATAAATTGATGTCAGGTTATGAACACCCCCCTGTGTACTACAAGCCCACCTGAAAAACGAATCCCTTTACCAGCAAGGGTTGTGGAATTTAATTGCTGAAAAATACCCAAAAGAAAAAGAAAATTGGCGTTTTTGCTGCAATGTGGGCTAAGCAAGTGAACGACTATACCTGGTATGTAACTTCTTTAGGCGATGGTTCAGTTTTGAAAGTGACCTACGAATAATTTAATTATAAATAAAAACATTGTTGATAGAGATGTAAAAGGGCAGACCCCCTCCAGACGGCCTGCCCTTTTAATGAAGCAGCTATACTAAACTTGCGCTTGCGGGATGCATAACTTATTTTTTTAAATTCATTTTTTTCTCAAAAATGTTCTAAATTTATTTTCCATCTCCGTCTTTTGAAAAACTAACCCGCTAAATTCTAATTGAAACAAATAAACGCGTCCTGTAGTTTTCAGGCAAAACCAGATTTCAATCAAAATGATTTCAATAACCTTTCTTGAAAAAAATAATAGTTCCCGTTTTCTGAAAAATAGTTTTCTATTTATTAAAAAGAAAACCTTTTTTTCATTAATCCTGTCCCTTTCAATTTTCATTTCTGCCAATGGGCAAAACTTATTTCCGGCTGCTTATAAAATTACTTCTGACACAGCAGCCTTTCTTATATTACCGGATTCTAATTGGCAGGCGATGGCAGATGTAAAAGGAAATCTCACATTGGAACAAGTAATAAATTCCAAACTATTCAAGGATACAAATCAAAAAATAAACTATAAAAATAAAGTTTACTGGCTGCGGTATCAAATCATCAACAGTATGCAGGAAGCAACCAAAATATCTTTGCCGGAAGTGGCTTCCAAAGTTGATTTGTATGCTAAAATTAATGATGGCATCTGGCAACATTCTGTTACCGGAACCGGTGTGCCATGGAGTCATCGTGATGGTTTGAAAAGAGTTCTATCTTTTACAATTACGATTCCGCAGGGCGACACGCTTATTGTCTATAAAAGAGTTTACTGGAATTATGTAGCCGCGCAGCCTCACTCAATGAAGATTGACTTTAGCTTCACCGATAAGCTAATTCAACATGATTATATCAACGACAATTCGAATGATATGACGGCTATCCAGGACGCCTTTTTGCTGGGTATGTTTATTTTATCAATCATCATCAATTTTTATTTTTTCCTGGTAGTCAGGGAAAAAGAATTTTTGTACTTCAGCCTCTTTCTGCTGGTTTTTAGCGTGGAAGCCTTATGTAGTTTGAACGATGCTTTTCTGAGGGATTCGCCACAATTAGTATTATACCTCTATGTTTTTAGCAATAGCTTGACGGGCTTTTTCCTGATTCAGTTTGCCAGGTATTTTTTAAAAACTTTCCGTCGTTTTCCCCGGTGGGATAAGTACCTCGTATTATTTAGCTTTACAGATATAGCAATCATTTTATTTTCCAGCTTTGCCTCGGCAGTTTTTCATATTAATCTTGCTAATTTATCACACGTTTCTGAAAATTCGATCAAATTAATATTTGGTATTTCCATGCTTGCAACACTGTTTCTTTTTATTCGTGACAAAGAAAGAAATAACAGGTTAATGATCATTGCTCTTACCCCATTAATGCTCCTGCAGGTGGCTGCCTATGGCCTGGCGATAATTTACGGGTTATATTATCCCAGGTTTGGCTCTCCCGATATTTCAGGATATCAGTCAGGATTTAACAAAGCTGCTTTCTTTATCCTGATCGTTAGTTATTTATGGATGATGATCTTTTTTTCCTGGGTGCTCTTTCAACGGTTTTCTGATCTAAGAAAAGAATTAGACCAGCAGACTTCGCTTGATCATCTGAAGTCGAGGTTCTTCGCCAATATATCACATGAATTCAGAACCCCGCTTACTCTTATTATAGGGCCGATAGAAGATTTGTTACACGATAAAAATGCTCAAAAGTTCAGAGAACCATTGCAATATATTCATCGCAATTCAAAACGCTTATTGCAACTGATCAACCAACTTTTGGATCTTTCCAAATTAGACGCAGGAAATTACCGCGTGGATACTACAAGAGATGATATTATTCCATTCGTGAAACAAATAGTACATTCTTTTTCTTCCATGGCACAGCGTAAAAATATTTTACTCGAAACAGAAGTGGATCCCCGATTAAAAAATAACCTGCGAAATGATGTTTTGAATTTTTATTTTGATGAAGATATTTTTGAAAAAATTCTATACAATCTTCTTTCCAACGCCTTTAAGTTTACACCGGAAGGTGGAAGCATTATTGTAAGTATATGCTTATCGGAAAAGAATTTGCTGGAGCTAAAAGTAGAAGACACTGGAGCTGGAATTCCTTCAGAAAAGATTCCTTTTATTTTTGATCGTTTTTACCAGGCTGATGATTCTCATAAAAGGCAATACGGAGGTTCCGGTATTGGACTTGCGTTGGTAAAAGAATTAGTCGAATTGCACCATGGGAATATTACGGTGGAAAGCAATACAAAGAATGGAACAACATTTAGCTGTTATTTTCCTTTTAATAAAGAAATACTTTCCAAAACCGGTTTATCCAAAATTGCCGCGAACCAAAATACTCCTTTGGCAATTGAAGAAATTGAAAATAGTGCGCATGAAGATAATCCAAATCGCAGCGCTCAATCTAAAGTATTGGTTGTAGAAGATCAGCAGGATGTGAGAAGATATATATGTGAAAAATTAGCCGAAACTTATCTCATAACAGAAGCAAAAAACGGAAGGGAAGGTTTTGAAATAGCCAAACAACAAATTCCCGACCTGATCATAAGCGATGTGATGATGCCCGAAATGGATGGTTTTGAATTGTGCCATCTTTTAAAGACGAATGATCTCACCAGCCATATACCGGTAATATTACTGACGGCGCGCGCTGAAGATGCAGATAAACTAACAGGCCTGGAGAACAGGGCAGATGCTTATCTTATCAAGCCTTTTAATTCAAAAGAGTTATTATTAAGAGCTCATAATCTTATTGAAATACGCAATAAACTGCGTAAAAAATTCAGTGACCAATTATTTGTAAAGCCTAGCGAGATAACCGTTACTTCCCAGGACAGCAGTTTTATGCAGCGATTACTCGATACCGTAGAAAAACATTTGAATGATGAGCATTTTTCTGTAGAGCAGTTGGGGTACGAATTTGGTATGAGCCCATCACAGATCAACCGGAAATTAAAAGCCATCATCAACCAGTCTGCCTTGCAGTTTATCCGTTCTATTCGTATGCAGCGTTCATTGGAACTTTTGAAAAACAAAACAGCTAACATATCGGAAATAGCTTACCAGGTTGGCTTCAATGATCCAGGATATTTTGCACGCGTGTTTAAAGTTCATTACGGCTACCCACCTTCGGAAGTTAAAAGCGAGTAGTTAGAGCACATCCATATCCAACGGCTTGTGTGATTCCTTTTGTCCCAAGGTGTCACAAGCCAACAGGATCGCAAAAAATATATCCCCTCATCTACGGAGATAGTGATAAATGATGCAGGTCATTTTCCATGGATAGAACAACCGGACCAGTTTTTTTCGGAATGTGAAAAATGGCTGCAGAAGCTGTGAACCTTGCCATATTATTTAAATTCAATTCCCGGATGAATTCGCTTAACACAATGAAGTGTATTCCGGTCAATATGGTGCATTTCAGCATTCGTTGCGGCAAGTTTCATAGCAAGATCAGAAGTGTAACTAAAAGTTCCATCTTCATTGAAAGTGAATATGCTTTCATACCCTGTGACTCTGGCACGTTCTAATAAATATTTGTTCTGACTCAAACCATAGCCCTCTGCTCCGGGAACAGCTTTAAATGTTAGTACTTTATCATGTAAACCGGCATCACCGCCTGCCAAAATAGCAAGCCCGCGCGGTACAGCGAAGCAGCGAATAATTTGTCCATTGGCTTTGTCCCAAAGCAGGTAGCCTACCTCTTCATGGAATGGATCCATCGCTTCCTCGCCATGGCGCCAGGCGGTCATCTTGTAGTTAAGCCCTTCCATTGTCTGGCGTCCATTTTCAACAATCGGTATTGGGTGAAACCAAGCTTGCTCGAGACACCCTGTTTCCGTTGTTTCGTCGTCTTTGTTGTGATAAGAAACATCAACACCAATATCACTTTCCCAATCACCAACTAATGGGGTTAATGGCCCCAGCTTTTGAGGTCCTAAAATCTTTCCTTCTGTCATAATTCAATAATTTATATTTGTTCAACATACCATTCAATTGCCTACAGGCAATTTGACCCCAAAGATAAAATAATCCGGATAGAATTGAGTTGGGCATAGCCTGACAGAAAGGCTTTTCTAAAAAATAAAACTCTCTTTGATGGGAAAAAATGAATAATGAACTAAAAAGGAGTTTCCTTAAAAAATTGATAACTACATAGTAAAACTCATGCCGGATATAGGTTTTGAAAACTTAAGAAGTGCAAGATTTTTTCATTTGCTTCTTTTTCATTTAGGAATACCATACAATCTTAGAAAAATTTCCTCAAAAAAATATCCAATTTCGTAAATGCTTTTGTAACAAACATTTGAATATGATTTTAGACAAACCCGATAGATTAGGTCGTTATCTGTAAGCAGTGCCAAAGAGCAACCTGTTACCAAAAACTAATCATCAGGAAACGAAACTTTCACTAATTCCAGTACATAAACCTACATGCAAGATAGGCGGCCTAATAACACAGTTTTATACTCTGTAAAGTTTAAAGAAGGTCGCTGTTATAAAAGCAAGCCCGGCATCAGACATCATTTCTACCCCCAAATGCGCTAAAAATCCCATCTTTTGCGCGAAAAGTACAAGTGTTTTTTCTTTTAGAGTGATACTTTGCCTACCGAATTTTTATTTATTAATTTTTTAAAACATTTTAAAATGAAAAAAGTAATTCAATGGAGTTTCTTTGTCTTTTTACTTGGCGCCATTACTCCCGCCTTTTCGCAATTAGTCTGGACACCCGAACAAAAAGCCGTCTGGAAAACGGAAACCGCCATCACCGATTTGTGGATGAAAGGTGACAATATGGCTTCCTTAGCCTACTATGACGACAGCTACCAGGGGTGGTCATATGCATCTCCTATCCCAATTCCAAAAGCGAATATGGCCACTGCTATGAACTACGGAATGACCCTGGGGCGTAAATTGGTATTTTGGAACGCCGTACCAATAGTAATATGGGTAAAAGGAGATTTTGCTTATACCGATTATTATTATCGTGCTGTTTACCAGGACAAAGACGGCAAAAAGACCTATGAACATGGAAAATGGTTAGATGTGTTGATGAAGAAAGATGGTAAGTGGGTTTTGGTAGGCGACCACGGGGGCGCCGATCCTGTTCCTAAAAAATAGAACTTTTAACACCTTCCAGGTTTTAAAAACCAGGAGGTGTTACTCGAATAATCAAGTTCAATTCAAAAAATAAAATAGACAATCATGAAAAAAATAATTTTAAGTTCAACCATCGCCTTCATTATTATGATGGCAGGTACTATAAATGTTTCAGCGCAAACAGACAGGCCTTATACAGACGGGCCACTCTGGCAGGTACAATTTATACATACTAAATCAGGGATGACCGACCAGTATTTAAAAAATTTAAGTGCAGGCTGGATAAAAGAAATGCGTGCCGCAAAAGATGCAGGGCTTATTATGGATTTCAAAGTTCTTGCTTCACAGCCAGCTTCCGAAAATGACTGGGATCTGTTGCTTATGTATGAATTAAAAAATCATGCCGTACTGGATGGTATGAGGGAAAAGATGGATGCAATTAATAAAAAAGTTTTTGGTACCAGTGAAGAAACCGAGCACACTCAGGCTGTTTCGAGAAATGATTTAAGAGTATTGCAGGGTGGCAAACTGACCCAGGAACTGAAATTTAAATAGATCACAGTAGGGGCAGGTCGCGACCTGTCCCTACTTTTTTAATTGTTTATTATGGCAAAGAAAACTTACATCAAAAGAATTGCTTTAGGCATTATTCTTTTAATTGTTTTAGCATTGGTAACAGTTTATATATGGTCAACGGTAATACTGAATAAGGCTTTTTCTGCTCCCCTTACCGAGGTACACATTCCCAATGATTCTGCGTCTCTGAGAGAAGGCGCAAGACTGGCGCACATTGCACATTGCGGCGATTGCCATGGAGCGCATTTTTCAGGAGGTATTGGTTTTAAAGTTAATCATGTGGTTGAATTTGTTTGTCCTAATATAACCGGCATTATTCCTACTTATTCAATGAAGAATTAGAGAGGCTGTTAAGATATGGCGTAGAAAAGAATGGGCATTCGGTTTATCTAATGCCGGCTGATATGTATCATCAGTTAAAAGAAGAGTCTTTGGATAAAATTATTGCTTATCTGCGCACCTTGCATCCGCTGCCCCCTACTCGGGGTATTCCGTTAAGAACTACTTGGGATTTTTTAGGCCGCTTGAAATTAATAGAAGATAAGATCACTCCAATCGCCGGCCTGATAAAACCCAATTCGCCAAGGCTGTATATAAACTATGATACCACTCAGGTTTCTTTTGGAAAATATCTTGCAATGACTACCTGTACCGCTTGTCATGGCACAGATTTAAAAGGAGAAGAAGGATTTTCGCCGGATCTGATAATTGCCGCCGCTTATAACAAGGAGGAATTCTTCAAATTAATACGTACCGGAGTAGCGCTCGGTGATAGAAAAAATATAGGCATGATGAGCCATGTAGCCAAAAATTATCTAAGTTATTTAAATGACAAGGAAATAAGCTGTATTTATGCTTACCTGCAAACAAAACCTACTCAATGAATTTTATCAAATTTTATAATGTACTCATGAGAAAATGAGAAACAACCCAAGATCCAATATTAAATTATTGATCTCACAAATAAAATAAAACATGAAAAAAATACTTCTCGCCATTACTATTTATGCTACAAGCCTGGCATGTATGGCACAATCAGGCAACTCCAATCTTTTGTTCATTAGAGACAGCACGCTGCACGCCATGATACATGCTGATTCTCTAAAATAGAACATCAATATGCAGAAAAAGCAAGATGGCAAAAATTACTGAGTACAGAAGAATTTCCTGCAATCAACGCAGGAAAATATTCAGGTGTGTTTCCGGTATCAGGTGTTACTGAGGTGCCCGACCCTAATATGCAATACAAATTATTATTTGAAATTACCCAAAAAAATCCCGATTCCATGCTAAATGAACCAGATCACAACCTCGTTGAAGTGGCCAGAATTATTAATCTTCATGTGGCTTCCGACATTCCGTTAAAAAACATATCTGTTGTAGTAGTGGTACATAGTGGCGCCCTAAATTCAATTCGTACTAATTCGTCTTATCAAAAAAGCGGTTGATAAAATTTTCCAGCCATTCTTTACCACAAAGCCAACAGGTGAAGGAACGGGATTGGGATTGAGTTTGGCGTATGATATTGTAAAAGCGCATGGAGGAGAATTAAAAGTAAATACAACGGAAGGCGAGTTTACAGAGTTTATTATTTCTCTTCCAAATAAAACAAATTGAAATTTTAAAACAAATGAAAAAATTAATCACATTTATCATCGTCATTTTTAGTGTAACAAATTTGTATGCACAAAACAAAGTAACAGACAGCCTTAAACTATTGCTCAGTAAAGAAAAAACAGATACAGGCAGAATAAATCTGCTTAATAAAATAGGTGGCCGGTTTGGTTATGGATATGTAAAAAACGATTCTTCCCTATTGTATTTGCAGCAGGCGCTAAACTTATCAAGAAAAATCAATTACACGAGTGGCGAATTGTGGGCCGAAGATCTTATCGCCTATCATTTTTATTATTCCGGCAATTATCCGGAAGCACTTAAAATATCTCTTCAAAGTTTAAAAGAGCAAGAACAATTTAAAGATACCAGTCTTTTATTCTGGCAAACAAGGTTAATATTATGGATATACCGCAACTTCGGAGATAATAAAAATGGAATGAATTATGCAAAAAAATTAAGTGCATTAGCCTATTCATTAAGCCATAAAAATACTTCGACTTCACAAATACCTTACATCACAATGGCGAATCAAAACCTGGGTATAATATATGCCAACTTAAACCTGATAGATTCTGCTTTGCACTACCAGCATTTGGTTTATAAAAATGGTTTAAAAAGTAAAGATGCTCAATGGCTTGCACTTTCAACGTATTATCTTGGCGGTTCTTATTCCAAAATTGGCAATAGCGACTCTGCATTTTATTTTTACAGGTTATCCATTCCTTATACAATAAAATCAGGACGGCCTGATTATGAAGCTCGCGCCAAATTAGGGATGGCTACTTTATTTTATAAAAAAGGAAAGCTGGATTCTGCCTTCCTTTACGTAAGGCAATCATTGGCGGGAATACAAAATCTTAGTGCGCTTGATGCAACGATGGATGCCTACTCGCTTTTTTCAAAATTGTATCAAAGCACACACCAGTATGACAGCGCATATAAATATCTTCAAAGTTTTGTTATACTGAAAGACAGCCTGTTTAACCAGACAAAAATAGTGCAGACAATAAATTTTGCTTTTAATGAAACCCTACAGCAGCAAAAAATTGAGCAGGCAAAAAAAGAAGCAGAACAACAGTATAAGGCTAAAATAAAATTATACATCCTTGCGGCGGTCATTTTGATTTTCTTAATCATCGCATTTTTATTGTTAAGAAATATTCGAAACAAAAGAAACGCAAATATTCTTCTCAGTAAGCAGAAAGAAGAAATACAATCCACTTTATCAGAATTAAAATCCACCCAAAAACAACTCATCCAATCAGAGAAAATGGCCTCGCTTGGAGAACTCACGGCAGGCATTGCGCATGAAATACAAAACCCCTTAAATTTCGTGAATAATTTTTCTGAGATAAATACAGAGATGCTTGAAGAACTGAAAACGGAACGCTTAAAGCCAAAAGAGGAAAGAGATGAACAACTGGAAGATGCGATATTAAAAGATATAAATGAAAACGGACAAAAGATTCTTCATCATGGTAAGCGCGCCGATGCCATTGTAAAAGGAATGTTGCAACATTCAAGAGTTAGCACAGGACAAAAAGAACCCACAGATATTAATGCATTAGCTGATGAATATCTTCGTCTATCCTTCCACGGCATGAGAGCAAAAGACAAATCTTTTAATGCAACGATGAAAACTGATTTTGATAATGCCATTGGTAAAATAAATATCATTCCGCAGGATATTGGAAGGGTTCTATTGAATTTGTTTAATAACGCTTTTTATGCGGTTGCGGAGAAAAAGAAAAACCCCCAACCCCTAAGCCGGACAAGCCGGAACTAAACAGGAAAACATTTAACTTTCCAATATTATGGAATCACTTACTCAAAGATATTGCGAAAAAATCAGCGGCATACTTGGTTGTTACGACCGCATAGTTATCACTGGCACACTGCCT
>DATKQQ010000086.1:0-10691 GCA_035532615.1 Hanamia sp. | reverse complement strand
ATTCCAGCCTAAAGTAGCTTTCAGATAAACGGCAAAAATTCTTTTTTGAACCATTGGGTCAGGATAAGCATATCGGTTGTAATTTAGCTTTTCAGTTTCGGCTTCGCTGAGGTTGAATTTTAGAGTGGGCATTTTTTTTTGCAATTACAAAATTGCCCCTCTTTTTCTAATTTAAAAATTCACGGTTTTGTCCCTTGCGCAGTATAATAGCTCAATAAATTCAGTGCTGTTATAAACATAAATAGTTGAAAAAATAATGCATATCAGCGGAACAATGATCAAAACTATATTCATTAAACTAAGAAGGCCTTTAGTGTTGTTATCCTGCAGGTTGAATACTGTGAATGAAATTGTCAGGAGCAATAATGTATAGGCAATCACAATTTTGTTCCGAAGAATATCTGCTATTACATATTTTATTATTTTTCTCAGTTTATTATTTTGATTTCATTATTGATGCAATCGCTTTGGAAAGTTTTTCTTCCCCGGTATCTTCACGAAGCAGGTCAATACTTTTATGAAACATTAAATTGCCGTCCTGCATATATATCACCTGCGTTACCAAATCATCCAGTTCACTCAATATATGCGAAGTGATAATCACTAATTTTCCTTTCTTTTTTTCTGAGATTCTTTTTTCTTTTAAGATTTCTGATGCCAATGGATCCAGTCCTGCAGTGGGCTCATCCAATATGAGCACACCTGGGTTAAACAGGAAAGCCAATGATGCACTTACCTTTTGAGTGGTTCCACCCGATAAAGTCCTCATTCGTTTTCCAAGCAGGTCCGGAATCTTAAAAGCATTAATTAAATCTTCATCAAACCTATCATGTTTTTTTGTTGCCCTAATATCTTTCATCATATTCAGTACCTGGCCAATAGTCATATTTTCTGGGTAGCGATCAATTTGCGGCATATAGCCAATATGTTCTCTGTATAGCCAGTCGTGCAGAATATTTTTATCATTAAAAGTGATGAAGCCACTATCCGGTACTACCATTCCCAGAATGCATTTTACCAGTGTGGTTTTCCCGCTTCCATTTGGGCCTATTAAGGCAATGCATTCCCCTTTGTCGCACGTAGCGGATACATTATTCAGAGCAACCAATTTCCCAAATTTTTTTGTTACGTTACTGGCGATAATCATATTTTCAAAGGTTTCATAAATGGATAATGATCCACTAAATTTTCAGGTGTGATTCCGGGAATTATTTTTTCAATTTTATCAAACAAAGTAGCCATAATGCTTCTGAACAAGATCATAGCCGTAGGGTTTTCAGCAACAATCATGGAAAACATACTTACAGGATGATACGGCACATCGCCTATTTTATCTTTGTTAAGGTCATATCCTTCATATTTATCCCAATAGTTATGATCAAAACAACTAAGCACCAGGGTACCATTGGTAGCAATATCAAAAGAATTACCTAAAAAATTATTGTGTGTAATTGTATCGTCCATGCAACTGGCATCCACTTTTAATGCCCATCCATTTTTACTGAATTCATTTTTTCCACCATTACCCTGTTGGCGCCTTCCATTGAAATACCTGTTGTATTTCTTAGAAATTTATTTCCCAGTATATAACTGTCTGTAATCTCTTTTAAAAAGATTCCATAAGACCCATCACCCCAGTTGTCTTCAAAATAATTATTGAACATTTTTACGCCGTGAGAAAACATTACGGAAACTCCCGCGCTGTTATTCTGGAATATATTTGAGATGTAGGCATCATTATGGGAAAACATAAAATGCAATCCATAACGCGAATTATTGATGGATTTATTTCTCCATATCACAGAGTTGGTAACAAATTCAAAATAAATTCCATCGCGATGCCCGGTTATTGAATTGCCAAGGATTCGTATACTGTCGCATTGCCAGCAATGGATGCCGGTGCCGCTCCTCTGGTCGGTAGTGGCGTAAGCAGTGAGTTTGTTATTTTCAACCAGGCAATTGTCTGATTTTTCCAGATAGATTCCAAAAAAAGTTCCTTCGAGAATATTATCAGAAATGATAACTCCTTTTCTTGTATATACTTTTATACCTGCAATATCCAAGGCTTGAAATACCTGAATGAATCAGTTTAAAACCTTTTATAGTAACATTATCTGCTTTTACGGAAATGATCTCGAATTGCCGCTCACCGTCAAGCACAGGATAGCGATCTCCTATCAAAACGATAGATTTATTTATAACAATATTTTTTTCTTTGTAAATGCCCTGAGCTACTAAAATGGTATCGCCGTTTACGGAGTTATTAACAGCTTCCAGAATAGAATGAAATTGTCCGTTAGTGCCTACATGATGAACATTGGCAAATGAACATCCACACCCGAGAACTAAAATGGTAAGTATTATAGTAATTGATTTTTTCACTATTGAATTAATTGATCCCATCTGTATTCAGTGCCCTGATATTTGCCTTTCATTAATTGCAAACTATCTTCATTATTAAAAGCTGCAATGTCTCCATTCATTGGACTTCTTAATACATCACTTTTTAAAAAGAAAGAAGTTTTTGCAGGGATTAAAGAATGGCTACCCGAAAAGTCAACAAAATAAACGGTGTAAGATTTTTCATTCTTAAATACGGGTTCACGCATAAATGAAAGTACGCAATGCGCATCGTCGAATTTATAAATTTTTCCTTTGCTGGTGATTATTTCAGCACCAAAACGGTTATCGTTGTAGGGCATTTTGCAATAATCACAATGGTCCTTACCAACAATAATCGGTTTAACTTGAGTGTTACAGGAACTAAATAATAAAATAAAAGACAAAGGTAAAATGCTACCTGCCATCTTTAATTTTTTTTTCAAATTGATCTTAGTCTTTCCTGAAATATTTTTTTTAGTATTATCAACTTTTTATTTCTTCAAGTTGGTTTCTGGTTGTTCAGGTTTAGGATTTCGTAAGAGGTCAGTCCTAAAAGATTTGTAAAACAAATCATAGAAGTACTGCCCAAAAAGAGTGGAATTGGAACATTACTATATCTCTTCATAGAAAGAAATATTGTTTGCTCCGATCAAAATTTGAAAACTGATTTATGAATATAGTTTATGATTTTTAGAATGAAATTGCGGAAACAGAGAAGCGGTAGTTCATTATGATTAACTATACAGATAGTAGAATAGCCACATAATGACAGACTGCGGCTGCGAGCACAAAGAAATGCCAGACCGCATGATTGTAAGGATATTTTTCCCAGAGATAAAAAATAACGCCTAAAAGATATAGAACGCCTCCTATTACAATCATTATCATTACATCTTGTGGGATATTGATAAAAAATGTACGCCCGCCTACAACAAGGGTACATCCCATAGCTACATATATAATCGTTGAAAAAATATTCCATTTACCGGTAAAAAAAATTTTGAAAACAATTCCCAATGCAGTCAGGCTCCACAATACTATCAGCAACGTAATGCCAAAGGTATTTTTCATATAGATTAATAAAAATGGTGTGTAGGTTCCGGCTATCAGGAAATAGATACTAATGTGGTCAAGGATTTCAAATACCCGCTTTGCCTGTGCATGTTGAAACCCGTGATAGAGCGTGGAAAAAGTAAAAAGTTGCAAAAAACAAAACCCGTAAATAGCCGCGCCAATAACACCTGGAGTGTTATTGCTCTTTATAGCAAAGGCTATCAGAATGGGAATACTTACAATACCAAAAATAATTCCAAAGCCATGTATGATACTGTTTACAAGTTCCTGTTGAATCTTTATGTCACGTTCAGGGGTTTGCATGAAATTTATGTAAAGTTACCAATATAGTCGTAGCATTTTTCCAACTAACAGGATCGCCTTCTATTCATCAATGCTGGTTGATAACCTGCTCTAAATGGGAAGCAGGCACCACGCCTGATTGCCTCCATTTCACTTCCCCCTTTTTAAATAGTATGAGTGTGGGAACTCCCTGTATCTCATAAGCGTTTGCCACTTGGGGATTTTTGTCCACATCAACCTTTCTGATTTTTGCCTTATATCCAATTTTAGTTTTTAAGTCTTCCAGCACCGGTTTCATCATTTTGCATGGGCCACACCATTCTGCATGAAAGTCAACGAGAGCGGGCTTCTCGGAATTAATTATTTCTTAAAAAGTAGTTGACATTTTATTGATTTTTTATCTCTTCAAAAGATATTTCTTCTGTGCTTTTTTCAGTAGCTTTTCGCGTAGGTGCAGCGCAACGTCCGGCGTCACAGCATCCGGTATTAGTAATAGCAGTTACCAAAAAGAATCCGGCTATAGCACCTACCATTAAGTCGTGCATCTGAATGGCCTGTACTATGAAAAATATTCCAAATACCAGCCGCACCCATCTCATCAAATGCCATCCGGTAAATAATGTTTGCTTAATCGTTTCCATAGTTTGATAATTGAATTATAAATAATGGTATGGTTATAACTTATTTTGCAAACCATTCCAACTGCCCCCATTAAATACAGCCGTGTAACCTTGTGATTCCAGGATTCTTTTTGCGGTTCCACTTCTCATTCCTGATGCACAGCAACAAATAATACACTTATCCTTGTTCTTTAATTTTGATAAATTGTTGCTCAATTGATCTACCGGAATATTGATTGAATTTTTTATATGCCCTCCAGTAAATTCTGCTTTACTTCTTACGTCCAATATAATAGCGCCCTGTTTTACCAATTCGCTGTAGTCTGCTTTGGTCCCCACGCCAAATAAATTTTTAATAGCCTGTATCATTATTTTGTAATTCTTTTATTTTCCTTTTTAAAAATATTTAATAATAATCCTCCCATCAAAGCACCGTATAACGTGCTGTTCAAAGGTTTTGATGTGATGGTGCAGGTTCTGGAATTGCATCCCAGAAAATGGTAATACAAATAGCCACCGATAGCACCAAGAATAACTCCGATAACGGTGAGTTGATATTTTTAAAAAAACTCTCATTCCCTGAATCAGGCTTTAATATTTTAATTTGTCAAAACAGCAGCTTCTAATTTATTACTAAATATTTGAACGCCATTGTAATTTACTTCCCAGGTTACCGGCAATGCTTTCTTCAGCATACTACTCACTCCACAATATTTTTCCTGTGAATCAGTAACTGCATTTAAAGCTTCGTCTTTATTTTCTTCAGCGCCTTTGAAATCATAAATCACATGGATCGCGATGTATTGAATTGGCGGCTTTTTGCTTACCACTCCGATAACCTTCATGTCAAATTCATCAGGATTCTTATTGGCTTTTCTTAATATTGCAGCGATGTCCATTCCGGTGCATCCCGCCAAAGCAGCTAATATAAAAGGTTTGGGAATAGGGCCGTTGTCTTCGCCACCTACTTTTTCGGGGCCATCCATTACGATGGTATGTCCGTTTACCAGTGCATTAAATTGCATTTTTCCCATCCATTGTACATCTATTTCATGTGTCATTTTAATTTAATTTTTCTTGTTGTTTAATATTTTTCTTTTTCTTTGTTGAGATTCTGAGAAAATGCCATATCGGGCAAAAGTTGATAAAGGCAGTAATTAATAGAATTGCTGCTACAATAAATAAATCTATGGCAGCAGCTCCTGAGATTACATCGGTAAAATATAATACCAATATTAAGACTGCTATGAGGATTCTTACTAATTTATCAATGTATCCAATATTTGATTTCATTGTATTAAGTTTTGAGATGAATAGATTATAAATTGCTAATTACTCGACTCAGTTTTTCCCTTACCTGCATTGCCACGCTGCCAAGAGTATCATTTTTTATAGCTATCATGGAAGCAACCGGGTCAACTGCAGAAACTTCTATTTTATCATTTTCACGCTCCTGCACAATTACATTACAAGGAAGCATTGTACCAATAGTATCTTCTGCTAAAAGCGCCTGATGTGCAAAGTGTGGATTACAAGCACCAAAGATTTTATATTTTCTGAAATCCACATCCAGCTTCTTTTTCAGGGTGTCCTGTACATCAATTTGAGTAAGCACACCAAATCCTTCTTTATTTAATTCGCTGGTAACTTTTTCAACTGCTGTTTCAAAATCATCATTCAAGGTTTTTGAAAAATAGTAGCTCATAATTTTTGTTTTAATTTATTTATTAATTGAAAACAAAGGTCAGCCATTAATAATGCCTGTTCGGTTACTTATGTTACATAAGCGTAATTTTATTTCTTCCAAGCTTTACCAACCCTTCATTTTCCATTTGTTTCAGAAGCCGCGAAACTACTACGCGGGCGGTTCCCAACTCATTGGCCAATTGTTCATGCGTTACATTCAGCGTTTTGCTTTTAGTATGTGCACACTTCATTTTTACAAAATTCAACAGGCGTTCATCCATCTTTTTAAAAGCAACTGCATTCACTACTTCCAATAATTCTTCGAAGCGTTTATTATAGAGCAGAAAAATGTAATCCAACCATTGCGGAAATTCTTTTAAGAACAGTGATACTTTTTCTGTTGGCAGAAAGAGTATTTCTGTATCCTCTTCTGCTATTACTTTTACTTTGCTTAACTCGTGGTGAATGCCTCCCAGGAAAGACATGATGCAACTTTCACCGGCTTTTAAATAATACAATAAAATCTCTTTTCCTTCTTCATCCGTTCTCATCACCTTTGCAATTCCTTTTACAACTATTGGAATAGCACGGATGTTGGCGTTATCCTTTAAAATAATTTCTCCTGCCGAATAGTTTTTTTGAATGCCATGTTCGTACAACTTTTCGATAAGTTCAGGCGAAGACTGAAAGGGCGTAATGTTATTTAAGAATTCCATGATTCTTTCAAAGCTAATCCTCTTTATGTAATTATAAACTCACCATTATCACGTAAAAAACTGATTTATATCATGTAAAAGTGGTGGGTGGAAATAGTTTTGAATTGAACCGCGAAGATTTTCTCTAAAGAAGAAGATCATTTTTTAATTCCAATATCAAATAGAAATTGGTGGAATTTCTTGGTTTAGGGTATCATTATTTAGCGAGTCGGGCGATTTCATCAAAATCATAACCCGCTCTCTCCAAAGCCCGCCTGGCTGATTCTATTGCAATTGGCGCCGGATTAGGAGGATGGACAGGGACTTCTTCTGTGCTTGCCAGTTGTCTTAAAAGTTCCTGCGTTTGACCCTGAGTCAACGCATCACAAACATCGTATAAACCTTCCGCCTCTTCTTCAGCCATATCGTGCTTTTCTAGAACATATTTTATCACTTTTATCAGAGAAGAAGTAGGTGGAGGTACCATTAATGCAGTCAGCGCGCCATGTTCGAGCCGGTACCTGGGGATGAGTTCCTGCATCAATGTTTGATTCGCTTTTTTTGCTGCGGGGAAGAGCGTTTTCTCTTCCATTTTTATGTGCCGTAATAATCCCGTTCGAAATTGATGATAATAATTCATTTCAATTTTGCCCGGTTGCTCAGTCGCCTTATTCAACAACTTATCAATCCGATGATGGTCTTCTGTGAAAAATTGATACAAGGGTTTGTTCATAGATTCTTAAGTAACTTCTGGTTAGATAATAATTTTTCCATAACAAATTTAGATTTTTTGTGGTTAACCATTTTGCACGGGAAAAGATAAAATGTCAGCCCCTCAATAGTATCGATAATTTAATTTCAATCTCTCTTTAATTAAATAGAAATCATAAGAATTGGTTCGTTTGAAGTATTTTTAATTTCTAAAAAAATAGCGGTAACCACTTAAAAAAATCAAGAAACAACCCTGATGAAAAGAAATCCGAAAGGTATTTTCTTCGTTGGCATTCAATTTATTTTGTTTGTCGTCTATCTCTTTCGGTTTTCAAAAAATGATTTTACTGTCTCCAGTGGTTACAATTGCCTGGATTAATTTTTTCGATATTCAGAATTATTATTTTACTTGCTTCGGTTTTTGCTTTGAATAAAAACCTGTCAGCATTTACCACTCCTAAACTAAATTCTGAACTGATCCAGTCGGGAATTTACAAATACATTCGCCATCCAATTTATTTAGGCATTTTATTTTTCACCTTTGGTTTTTCGATATATTCTGAAAACACTTTTCGGCTTTTAATATTTCTTATGCTGATTATTTTATTCAGGTTCAAAGCGGCTTACGAAGAAAAACTATTGCAAGTTAAATGATTATAAAAAAAGACTGGAATGTTTTTACCCAGGATGAAGCTATATGAATAAAAAAATTATCAACCTCAATTCCTTATTTGTTTAGAAAAGTAGAAAAACTGATAATTTGCTCGTTTACTATTATGCTGGTACGGCTCCAAAATTGAAACCTGGTATAGGACGTTTGATTTATTCCGCCCAGTAAAAGAAGGAATAATAGTATTTTCTATTTTTTATAATGAGCGTTAAATAATATTATTTGACAAATTTTTTTTGAAGGATTTTAATTCTTTTCCCTTGAAATATAATAGAATGAAACAAATGCAAAACTAGCGTTAAAAACGTTCTGAAAATCATCGCAGCAATTGTCTTCTGCTCATAAATTTCGCCGGAACAAATGTGGATTTCCAAACCAATGAATGTGATGACCAGAACACCAACAGCAAAATTCAACAACCTTGTAGCCCATTTCTGTCACGTGAAAAAGCCATATGCTGCAGCGAGGTAAAGAAATGCGCATATGAAATTTGCGACCACTACAAACAATACATAATTCCCTTCTTTCTCCCTAATCTGGAAAAAGCCAAAGATTACCGAGGTACTCATAAATAGAGTAACGAGCCCAAAAAGAGCAATTATAAATCCGGCAATAATCAATATAATTGGTTTCATTTAAATTTTTATCCAGGCTTATATTTTCAATATTTCAATTGTATACATCAGCGCACAAAAATTAATTTTTTTCCTAAATACCTAGATGATGTCTCTCATTATTTTTACTGATTGACATCATACAAATCGAGTAAATATTTATTGAAATTTGGAGAATTATTTTTAAAGGTTTGTCATAAACCTTTAGGATAATACGACTTAGGTGTACAAGGTCAAAAATGTTTTATCGTTCATCAAACCTATCTTTCTTTATGAAAAATATATTAGTTCCGACAGACTTTTCAATCGCATCCCGAAACGCTGCAAAATATGCTGTTTCATTAGCCCAGTCATTCGACGCTAAAGTAACCTTGGTCAATGTAGCTACACCACCGATAATTATCAATGATTCTATTCTTGCTTCTGTAATCATCACCCAGGCAGAGATATTAGAAGCCAACAGGAAATTGATGGAACAGGAGATTGAAACGCTTTCAAAACAATATACCCGAATAAGTGGCTTCATAGAAGAAGGATTTACTTTGGATATCATTCCTAAATGGGTAGTTGAAAAACAGGCAGACCTGGTGGTAATGGGGATGAAAGGAAAAGGAAAAAGTAGTTCTGTTTTTGGAAGCACTACCACAGCACTTATCCAAAGATGTTCATTTCCGATATTTGTAATTCCTGAAATGGCCATTTTTAATCCAATTCACAGTATGACTTTTGCCTCCGATTTCGATGCAGCAATAGAAAGTGATCGCTACACTCCACTACTTGAAATATCTCAAAAATTCGATGCGGTGATCAACATTCTCCATGTACAAAAGAAGGAATCTGATTTAAAGTCCGAAGAAGCGATTGGTAAGATGAAAACAAGCCTTGTATTTTCAAAACACAAACATCAGTTTCATACAATTACTGAAAATAAGGTAGAAGAAGGTATTAATAAATTCATCGAACAAAATCAAACAGATGCTTTAGCCATGGTGGCTCACAAACATTCTCTGTTTGAACGTATGTTTGGTAAAGTTCATACCAAAGCAATGAGCTATCAAACAGAAATTCCTTTGCTGGTATTGCAAAACAAATAATAAATTATAAGATCATAAGATTAACCCGACTGTCAATTTTAATGATCTGGAAATCGGAAAATCAAATATTAAAGCATTCACAAATTCGTGTTAAATCCTGCTATTAGCAGCTTCGATTGATACCAATCATAAATAAACCTGACGTGTATCATTTTTCCCGTTAACTAATACCAATATTATTGCAGATAACCAATTTGAGTTTAACATGCAAAAAATATTGGTACCTATTGACTTTTCACCTACATCAAAGAAAGCATTCAGATATGCGGTAGATGTAGCTTTTAAATCGAGTGGTACGATCATTCTTTGCCATTTTTTCAAGCCGCAAAAATCCTCTGAGCCAAGAGCTACAAATAATGCCCGGGAATATAATCAGCAATTAGAAGCGAATAACTTAAAACGATTGCAGCGACTTAAAAAGAAAGTACTGACCGATGCAAAAAAAGAGCTAACGGTTTCAACACTTATTGGACGTATGCCTGTGGTAAAAAATATTCTCAGATTAGCCGAAGATAATCATATTGATTTGATAGTAATGGGAACGCAGGGAGCTACAGGTTTGAAAAAAATTACCGTAGGAAGTATAGCTGCGAAAGTAATGGAGAAGTCAGAAATTCCTGTGCTTTTGGTTCCGGAAAAGTTTGTATGGAATAAACCTAAGAAAATACTTTTTACAACAACAATCTGTAAATCTGATAAAAAGGCATTTCCTGTTTTATTAAGGTTTGCAAATTTATATAAAGCACAAATTACTTTTGTTAATTTGCGTGATCCTCATCAATTGTATGGATATAAAGAAAAGGAAGAATTTGAAATGTATGCCTATAGTGTACAAAGGACTTTTGATCATGTAAATATTCAAT
>DATKQQ010000085.1:0-2429 GCA_035532615.1 Hanamia sp. | reverse complement strand
CTCTTCTTTAAATCAAAACCAATCAAAACAAGATCCCCAAAAGCCAGTTGTTGATTGAGCCCCAGCAGAAACAGCTCTGCTTCCTGGATGCTGAAGTTGCCAATATTTGAACCTAAAAATAATACAATCTTCCTGCGTTTTGAAACTTCATAGCATTCCTGAATCATATCAAAATAGTCGCCATTTAACCCCTGCATCTGTAACCCAGGTATTCGCTGAGGCATCTCTGCTTCTAATAACCGGACTATATTTTCCGAAATATCAACCGGATAATAAGTAATTCTTTCCCTTCTTTCGGATAAATAACGGAGTAGATGAGTGCTTTTGGTAGCATCTCCTGCACCTAGTTCCAGGATATCAAACTCAGCAAGCCTTTTTAAAAAGAGAGATGCGATAGCTTTTGTTTGGTTTACAAATATCTCCTCCTCGCAACTGGTAAGATAATATTCCGGAGATTGCATGATCTCCTGAAACAATTCGTCTCCTGCCGGATCATAAAAATATTTCGATTGCAGGTATTTATGCGGAGAAGACAACCCGGCCATTACATCTTTATAAAAACTATTAACTCCTGCTTTTGCAACTATATCAGCTACTGTCATGATAAAATATATACCGGATGAAAAAAGCTACGCTTTTTGTTCCGCATCAAATTGTTTGATTGTTCATTGTTATAGCTTTACCTCCACGCCTTTCCAGAAGGCTATGCGGTTTTTTATTTCTTTAGCCGCCGCCTTTGGTTCGGAATAATACCATGCCGCATCTTCATTTGTTTTACCATCTACCTGCAATGTATAATAACTGGCAAACCCTTTCCAGGGGCAGGTGGTGTGTGTATCAGAAGGTTTTAAAAATTCCTTCTTTACTGCATCAGCAGGAAAATAATGATTGCCCTCCAAGGTAATGGTATCATTACTTTCTGCAATTACCTGATTGTTCCATATTGCTTTCATATATATTTTTTACCGGTGATTTAGATTTCAACTTTCGCATAATCTTTTCATTACGTCCGTAATAGTCATTGCCTATTACCTGGTAGCCAGGAGCTTCGTGTGTCATAAATCGTTCCAATTATTAAGTAAAATTAAAAAACGCTTATCTAAACCTTAGTCGCCTTAATTTTATAATCCTGACATTTTTGTTTAATTTTTTTAGATTTTTCTTCCTTTCTCCCACGCATCTTTGGAATTTTTTTGAATTGCCTGCCAAAGTATTTTTCGCATTTGTTAATTTATATTTAAGTATTTGCTTAAATAATTAATATACTATTATCTTTGTTCCTTAAATAATAAAAAACATGAACACTTGTATTCGCTTATATGCTGACCCGGTTCAGATAAAATCCTGTAAGGATAAATTAGAAAATGCTTCTAAAGCTTTTGGTGCTATGTCTTCCGTGTTGTCATTAGCCGGAAATGAAGTAAGACTTAAAGTCCTTTACCTGCTTGAAGAGGAAAAAGAATTATGTCCCTGCGATTTGAGTGATATACTCGGTATGAGTATCCCCGCAATCTCGCAACACTTACGCAAAATGAAAGATGGTGGCATCATTCAGTTCCGTAAAGAAGGCCAGACTATTTATTATTCACTGAAACCGGAACATTTAAAAATGCTTCGCTCTTTGTTTAAATATGTAAATCAGTTGAATACAAAAATGGAATTAGTATGAATCATCAAAATCCTTCTGCAAAAGCAGAAAAAACATCAAAAGGAATTTTAGGAGCCGGGCTATTAACCGCTTTTGCAGCGTCCTTATGTTGCATTACGCCGGTGCTTGCTTTGTTTAGCGGCGCCACCGGCATTGCTTCCACCTTTTCGTGGATGGAACCTTACCGCCCATACTTAATCGGGCTTACTATTGCAGTGTTGGCGTTTGCTTGGTATCAGAAGTTAAAACCAAAGAAAGCGGAAATAGATTGTGCCTGCGAAGAAGACAAACCATCTTTCTGGCAAAGCAAAAAATTTCTTGCTATCGTTACCATACTGGCTTTTTTGCTGATGGCTTTTCCTTCTTATTCAAACCTGTTTTTTCCGAAAACTCCGGCAACACAGGTGGTGGTAGTGGATAAAAATAACATGCAGCAGGTAAAACTCAATATTACGGGAATGGATTGCCAGGCGTGTTCAAGAACCATCAACCTTGCCCTTTCAAGAGTGCCCGGCGTTTTGAAATATAACACGGATTACCAACAGGCCAGCAGCACCGTAATGTTTGACCAATCAAAGACCACCCAACAGGCTATTGTAAAAGCAGTAAACGAAACAGGATATACTGTTGCGGGCATCACAAAAGAAAAGCAATAAACCATTAATCTTTAAAAACTAAAAATTTAATCATGAACAAAGTCTTATTTTTTTTAGGCCTCGTGGCAATAGTTGCCCTCGCAGGCACAGTTGGAAACTGCAGCAGCGGATTTTGCACTGCGCCT
>DATKQQ010000084.1:0-5535 GCA_035532615.1 Hanamia sp. | reverse complement strand
TTTTAAGGAAACTTTTTCCGGCCAGTTTGGCATAGAGATTAATGTTAGAAATAAAAAAAAAGGTTGCACTTTTTTATCTGTGCAAACCGTTGCCCTGCCTGTGTTTTGCTATTTAACCATTAATTTATGAGGAAACTCCAGATTCCAATAGTTTTCAGGATTTTTCAACTTTATTCTGATAAATTATTTTCTTTTTTACATTATCTTTGCGGCCTAAAATTAAAAATATTGGCAACAAAGTTTTCCAAAGAAACTTATTTATACTGGTACGAGCTAATGCTCCTGATTCGACGCTTTGAAGAAAAAGCAGGTCAAATGTATGGAATGCAAAAAATTCGGGGTTTTTGCCATTTATATATCGGACAGGAAGCCATTGCTGCAGGATGTATGACTGCTACTAAACCCGACGACATTTTTATTACGGCCTATCGGGATCACGGACTGGCCATTGCCAAAGGTATAGATCCAAAAGCATGCATGGCCGAATTGTACGCTAAAGCCACTGGTTGCAGTAAGGGTAAAGGAGGCAGTATGCACTTTTTTGGTGTACAACATAAATTTTTTGGCGGACATGGAATTGTGGGTGCACAGATAGGAACGGGTGCCGGGCTTGCTTTTGCAGAAAAATATAAAGAAACCGATAATGTGGTGCTTTGTTTTTTTGGTGATGGCGCAGCCAGACAGGGAATTTTACATGAAACTTTTAACCTCGCTATGCTTTGGAGGCTTCCCGTAGTTTTTATTTGCGAAAACAATAATTATGCTATGGGAACATCCGTAGCGCGTACATCCAATGTACTCGATATTTACAAATTGGCCGATGCTTATGAAATGCCGGGAGATCAGGTTGACGGAATGATTCCTGAAGCAGTGCATGAAGCTGTAACAAGAGCGGTGAAAAGAGCCAGGGAACAGGGCGGACCTACTTTACTTGAAGTGAAAACGTATCGTTATAAAGGGCATAGCATGAGCGATCCGGCAAAATACCGCAGTAAAGAAGAAATGGAAGAATATAAGCTTCAGGATCCCGTTGAAACAACTTTGAAAAAATTGAAAGACAACTTTGGAGTAAGTGATGAAGACATTAAAAAAATAGATGAGAGGGTAAAAAATGAAGTAGCAGATGCCGTAAAGTTTGCAGAAGAAAGCCCTTATCCGGATGATGATGAGGTGCTAAAAGATGTATATGCAGAAGATGATTATCCTTTTATTATGGATTAAAAACTATAACTATCTGGTAAGAAATAAAAAAATAAATAATAAGAAATTTTAAATGGCGAACAAGAAAGTACAAAAAAACGAAGTAGATGTAGTAGAAAAAGTAAAAGACTTTTGGGAACAATATAATAAACCTATTTCCTACATCGGCTCTGCAATAATTATTTTATTTGCTGGGTGGATGATCTACAAATATATGTTTGAAGTGCCTAAACAGGAAAAAGCAGATACAGTGGTTTTTGTTACACAAAAATATTTTACAGATTTTACTAATGCTACTGATTCTGCAAAATTGATGATGGCGGCAAGAGTTCTTAATGGCGATGGAAGAAATCCCGGAGCTTTAAGAATAATCAATCAATATTCAGGAACACCTGCTGCTAATCTTTGCGAATATTATGCAGGCGCTTGCTATTTGCACTTAGGCCAATTTGCAAAATCAATTAAATATCTTAAAGATTTTGATGCCAATGGCGCCACACAAATTCAAAGCCGCGCGCTGGGGATGATGGGTGATGCAAGTGCCGAACTAAACAAAAATGAGGATGCACTCAATTACTACAAGAAAGCTGCCGAAGTAAATGAAAAAGATAATTACACTTCGTCTGAATTTCTTTTCAGAGCGGCGCTATTTGCACAATCTATCGGTAAAACAAAAGAAGCTATTGATCTTTTTAAAGAAATAAAAACAAATTATCCTCTTACACAAAGAGGAACAGATGTGGATAGGTATCTTGCCAGGCTTGGAGTTTTTCCCGAATAAATATTGATTATAAAATAATGGCAATAGTCAACGAAAATCTTTATAATTTAGATACAGGCATTCTTCCAAAGGATGCCTGTATAATTATTGTACACACTCAATGGAATGCGGAAATTGTAAATAAGTTATTGGAAGGCTGCCTAAAGATTTTACAACATTTTGGTATGAATAATTATAAAGTAATTAATGTACCCGGCGCTTTTGAAATTCCATTTACCATTAAAAATTTTTGGGAGAATTATAATAAATCCGATAAACATCCAATCGAAAAACCACAGGCATTTATTGCTTTAGGTTGTGTATTGCGTGGAGGGACCCCGCATTTTGATTACGTATGCAAGGCTATTACTGAAGGGGTATTACAGTTGAATTTAACTTTGCCTGTTCCAACAATTTTTGGAATACTTACAGTAGATAATCATCTACAGGCAGATGAACGCACCGGTGGCATGCATGGCAATAAAGGAGAAGAAGCAGCCTTATCAGCTTTAAAAATGATGACACTTAAATATTCTAAATAAAAGTTTCATTTAATCCGATTTATCAAATAATTTATTACATTCCTTATCGATGAAAGTTCAGATATTTATTCCATGTTTTGTAGATCAGTTATATCCGCAGACCGCCTTTAACATGGTGAAAGTATTGGAAAAAGCATGCTGTGATGTGGAATATAATACAAACCAGACCTGTTGCGGCCAACCGGCTTTCAATGCTGGTTTTTGGGAGGAAGCAAAAAGTGTTGCAGCGAAATTTATTACGGATTTTGAGGGCACGGATTATATAGTTGCACCTTCAGCTTCCTGTGTTGGTTTTGTAAGAAATTATTATAGTCAACTTTTCCAAAATTCTTCCCAACATAATACGGTAAAAGAACTTTCTACAAGGATTTTTGAATTCACAGAATTTCTTACAAAAATTATCAAAATAGAAAACTTCGGCGCGGAGCTAAATATAAGGGCCACTTACCATGATAGCTGCGCTGGATTGCGGGAATGTAAAATCAAAGAAGGCCCCCGGAGTCTTTTAAATAAGGTGAAAGGGCTTGAATTAATAGAAATGGATGATACCGATACCTGCTGCGGCTTTGGAGGTACTTTTGCAGTGAAATTTGATGCTATTTCCAATGCTATGGCCGATCAAAAATTAAAACATGCATTAGATAGCGGCGCCACCCATATTATTTCCACTGATCTTAGTTGTCTGATGCATTTGCAAGGTATCATCAACAAAAAATCATTTCCAATTTCCACAATGCATATCGCCGATGTTTTAGCAAGTGGCTGGGAATTATAAGATGAATCCTGATTAGTCAATTTTCAATAATAAGCAATTCATTACAAAAATATCTTTTTTTGATGTAATATTTTTTCTCCTCAACTGCTTGTTTGTTACACAAAATTATTTTTCTCTTATTCTCTTAATTTTCTTCATAAATAATTCAATCAAAAGATGAACTATTTCTTAATTGAAATTATTTTTTAATTATTAAATCCGTTGACATAATTATTTCGTAAATCATTTTGATAAAGAATTGATAAAAACATCAATCCATTTTTTTAATCATTTAAATAATCTCATTATGTTAAACAACGAATTAAAAGAAATTCAGCCACGCTTTTTAGAGGAAAGCATGGCCAAGACATTTTCCAGAAGAAAATTTTTTGGAATAATGGGGGCAGGCTCTGCATTGGCAGTCACTGCGGCTGCTTGCCATAAGGTTAACATTAGTAGCAGTAATGGCGGTGTAAATCTCGGAAGCGGCGACACGGGCATTCTAAATTATGCTTATGCATTAGAGCAATTAGAGGCCGCATTTTATACCCAAATAATTTCGGCTCCTTATTCGGGAATCAGCGCCATGGAAAAATCATACCTCACCGATATTATGTATCATGAAATTGCACACCGGGAATTTTTTAAAGCAGCCTTAGGTACCGGCGCAATTCAGTCATTGCAGGTAAATTTCAGTTCTATTGATTTTACAAGTCGTACCAGTGTACTCGGCACCGCCCAGGCCTTCGAAGACCTTGGCGTATCTGCTTATAATGGCGCCGGACAGTTAATCTCCAATCCTGATTATCTGGCACTGGCAGGGAAAATAGTATCGGTAGAAGCGCGGCACGCCGCATGGATACGAGGCATGATCACTCCCAATTCATTTGCAGACATGACTGCAGTGAATATGAATGGATTGGATCTTGAACGAGATCCGAATACTGTATTATCCATTGCAGGAGCTTTCCTTAAAACAAAACTCGACGCAAGTCATTTACCCACCAATTAAATCTTACAATTATGAACTTACAAAATATTATTTCAGAAATTGAAAAAACAGATCCTGACGTTTATGACAGGCTGGATACCCGGGGAGATGCCATGAAAAGTTTTGCAAAAACTTCGGGGCGTATTGCTCTGGCTGCTATTCCTTTTGCATTAGGATCCATGTTTCAAAAAGCGTATTCTTCACCCGCTTCTCCTTCGGATATAATTATTGATACATTAAATTTTGCACTTACACTGGAGTATCTTGAATCTAATTTTTATATACAGGCGGTTGCTTCCGGAGTTGTTCCTGCAGGTGAATCCCTTACTGCGCTCACCATTATTCGTGATCATGAAAATGAACATGTTAATTTTCTCAAAACAGCAATTTCAGCCGCGGGCGCAACACCGGTATCTTTCACTGCTGCAAGCTTTGATTTCACTGCGAAAGGCACTTTTCCAGGTGTATTTACAGATTATGGAACATTGCTGGCTGTTGCACAGACTTTCGAAGACACCGGAGTACGCGCTTATAAAGGGCAAGCTCCCAATCTCATTACAAACAACGATTATCTGACTGCTGCTTTGCAAATCCATTCGGTAGAAGCGCGCCATGCTGCGCATCTTCGCGAAATGAGGCAGGCAGCAAACCTGTTAATTCCTGCAGGGGTAATAGTAAAACCATGGATAACGCTAAACAAAAGTGGCATTGCTACTTCGGCAGTACAGGCAAGTTATAATGGCGAAGATAATGTAGTACAAGCAGGCATAACCATTACCAACATTGGTGGACAGCAAATATCTGCCTTTTCTGCTTCAGAAGCATTTGATGAACCACTTACAAAAGATCAGGTAACGGCAATTGTAACCCCATTTTTTGCATAGGTAATCTTCAATAAACAAAACAAAATCCCTGGTAAGAAACCGGGGATTTTTAGTTTGGATATATTGATTTTTAATCTTTTGAAATAAAATTCTCAATAATTCGATTCATTCATCTTAAAAACCTGAATAAAAATTGACAATTTGACCCCGGGATTATTAAAATAACTGGAGTTTCCCTATAATATTTATTCAGGGAACAAACTTAGTTGAAAATCGCCTGACGAACTGCCAGTTTTTCCTTTAAACTTTATTTTTTCTATTCTGGTTCTTGTTTTTTTCAATAGTTCAAAAATACCATCTGCCATGGCATATTGAAAAAACGTGGGCACTCCAAAAAATCGCTTGCTCAGTATAAATATCTTTTGTACAGCTACTTTTAATTTTAGTGATAAACCCATATAGAC
>DATKQQ010000083.1:0-5613 GCA_035532615.1 Hanamia sp. | reverse complement strand
TGGCAGATGGTATTTTTGAACTATTGAAAAAAACAAGAACCAGAATAGAAAAAATAAAGTTTAAAGGAAAAACTGGCAGTTCGTCAGGCGATTTTCAACTAAGTTTGTTCCCTGAATAAATATTATAGGGAAACTCCAGATTGGAATAATATTATTGGAAAACCTATACTAAAAATACCGGCTTAAAAGCCGGCATTTTTTTAACCCCTAATCATCACTTCTTTTTATTTTGGTAGTAATACCTTATTGATTACATGAATTACTCCATTACTTTGATTTACATCTGCTATGGTTATTTTAGCGGTATGCCCTTTTTCATCCGTTACCATTAGATGATGTCCTTTCATGGTGATGTACAAATCTTCACCTTCAACAGTTTTTAAAGTGGCTTTGCCGTGATTGGCCTTTACCATTCTCATTAAATCCATTGAAGATAATTTGCCTGGCACTACATGGTAAGTAAGAATTGAAATAAGCTTTTCTTTATTTTCGGGTTTTAATAAATTGCTTACAGTTCCTGCAGGCAAAGCATCAAATGCTTCATTTGTTGGTGAGAATACGGTAAACGGGCCCGGACTTTCGAGAGTGGGAACCAAACCTGCTGCCTTTACAGCGGCTACCAAAGTGGTATGATCTTTAGAATTCACTGCATTTTCTACAATGTTTTTTGTGGGGTACATAGCTGCTCCGCCCACCATTTTTGTTTGTGCATAAGTGTTGGCAGAGAAGACAACGGTAAGGATTAATAATCCTAAGATTTTAATACTTTTCATTTTTTAAATTTTTATGGTTAATGATTTATTTCCTTCACATACGCATTTATAAAAGCAATGGTTTTATTTTCCTGAAAAATAATTATAGCAGATAGGTATAAACGAAAACTGAAAAAGTAAATTTCAGATGATAGAAGTGAAATAATTATACTCACGGTTTAAGGGAAAATTTTCGCAAAGGATGTCAAAAGGGAACCTTTAAAAACCCGTTAATTAATCTTTGCAGGTTTGTAAACCTTAGAAGATAACTAAACAGTAAATCATTTAACCTGGGGAAATTCACTTTTTTATCTTTTTGAGCAGTATAGAAGATCTTTTGATTTTTTTTAATTAATAGCATCCCTATTAATCTTTCTATGATTTTCTTAATTAGAGATGAACACAAGTGGTGTGGATAAAGTTTTGGTAAAGGTCAAGTTAGTAAAGAAAATTTTGCATAACAAAAATCAGGAAATTTACATTTTTGCGCTTACTATCATTTCACTCATTGTAGGGGTAGGACTTCCTCCTGCTTTTTCCAGTGTGATAGCAAAAGCCTCTACATTACCAAAGGATTTCATTTTCTGTATGTAATAAATCCCTTTTTTGGTAGCAATCAATCCGGCATTTTCAGGTTTGCCATCTACAATAGCCCATAGCTGGTATTGCTTGCCCTGAGGTACCTGGGGAAGATTGGTAGGATCAATATAAACCTGGCCGGTATTTTTCATCCAAAATATTTTAGCAAGTGCACCGGGTGCATTAGGAGTGCCATTTAAGACTACGGGTCTTGCATATTTATTAGTCATTACGCTTAGGTCCTCGTTCATTGCCAGGTTGGATTTTTCTTGTTGTTCTATTTTTTGTTGTGCAACCTGCAATTGTTCATTAGCATCATTATATCTGCGATAGTAAGTATAATTAAGGACGATACTTCCAAATAATAATATTAATGAAGCTGCTGCAATTAATTTATAAAAATAAAATGTTTTGGACTTTTTGTTGATGGAAATGAAAGGAGTTGTTTTACTATCACCCTTAGAATTTTCAGAGAAAAGCTTATTGAATACTTTTTCTTTAACTGAAGGAGAAGGCGGCATTGCATTTGCCTGTGCATAATTTTCGAGAGATATTTCAATATCATTTAACTCCTGTTTTAATTCAGGAAATTGAGCCAGGTATTCTTTTACCATTTGAGTCTCTTTGGGTGAAGAAATTCCCATGGCATAAAGCTCAAGAAAACCGGATGATATGAATTCGTCTTTGTTCAACTTATGTTTGTAATATTTTTTTTAATTCAGTTACCGCCGTCCTCATTCTTGTTTTCACAGTTCCTAAGGGTATTCCCAATTTTTGTGATATTTCATTTTGAGTAAAACCCTCAAAGTAAGCCAGATCAATTATTTTTTTCTGATCCTCTTTAAGTAATGTAACCTGTTCCCTTATTCCAAGCCCATCAAATCTCTCACTTTCATTAACGTTATTACTGGCATTACTTACGGCATTTTCAGAACTTCGGATTTTTTTCTGCTTCTTATAACCTTTACTTCTTACGGTATCTATCGTAAGATTCCTCGCAATATTGAGCATCCACGTAAAAAGGCGTCCTTTGGAGTCATCATAGCTCGAAAAATTATTCCAGATTTTTACAAATGCTTCCTGCAAAATATCTTCTGCCAATTGATGATCATTGATTATTCTGAAAATAATTCCCATCAAAGCACCCGAAAAATGATCATACAGGTATCCAAATGCCGCCTCATCACCACTTTTTAGCAATGCTATTAAATCTTCTTCATTATATGTTATTGTGTTTGGCAAAAACGGATTTATAAAATGTAAATGTAAGATGCAAAAATAAAAGTTTAAATATTTTTTTTGATTAAAAGGATGTAAGCCTTAAAGCATTGTTTTCGGCTTTCTCAAGTTGGAGCATCCGAATAGCTTCTTTCTACCCAAATAATTCCCGATTAACCTTAATTGTTATATTTATATAAAATTAAAAACCGGCGTTTCCACCGGTTTTACTATTTTAAAAATCAAAATAATATTTTTCAGAATTATTTGCTTTCTGCCAATTGCTTTTCTCCTATCACTTTTTCCAGCACCTTCACCGCTTCATTTATATAAATATCGTTGTCTATGGAACTAATGAATTGTTTTTCACGATCGATTTTTGCTGTATCGCCAACCATAGCCAAAGAATCAACCTCTAATGTGTGTGCCTGAAGATCAACTTTTAATTTGGAGTAGGCATCTAATCTCTTTGAAGCATCATTTATTTCTTTCTGCATTTTTTTATATTGCACAATATTTAACGGGCTTTCCTCATTCTGATATTTTTCAAGCACATCTACTTCTTTTTTAATTCCTTCAAAATCCACATTTTTACTGATTTGTGAATCTATCTGGGCAACAACAGAGGCGTAACTATATCCGGGATTCCATATGGTATAATCAGCTTTTGGGATTTCATCCCAATGTAAAGCGTCGGGATTATCCCTTTCACGTAACTTGGCATTCTCAAGCCTGTCAGGCAAAATAATGTCTGGAACAACACCTCTAAGTTGGGTAGAGCCTCCATTGATCCTGTAGAACTTTCTGAATGTGAGTTTTACATCGCCAAGACCTTCAGCGGGCTGGCTAAAGAAGGGGTTTTCAGACTGAGGATCCAAAGAAACACTTCTTTGTACCGTTCCTTTTCCGTAGGTAGGGCTTCCTATTATGATGCCCCTATGGTAATCCTGTATTGCAGCAGCAAATATTTCTGAAGCTGATGCACTTAATTCATCTACCATTACTGCTAAAGGCCCTGAATATAATACCGTACTATTTTTGTCGTCTAAAACACTTGGGGCGCCATCGCGTCCTTTCACTTGAACCACAGGTCCATTTTTTACAAATAATCCCACCATATCTACAACATCTGATAAAGAACCTCCACCGTTTCCTCTAAGGTCTATTATAATACTTTCTACATGGGCAGCTTTTAATTTTTTTACTTCTTTGGCTACATCAGTAGATGAGCGCCTTGCTGAGGGGTCATCGAAGTTGGCATAAAATTCGGGTAAATAAATATATCCGATTTTGTGACCATTATTATTTATAACAGCGCTTCTCGCAAAAGTAGCATCCAACGAAATTTTACCCCTGATAACGGGTATCACTTTTATAGTTCCGTCTGCTTTTTTTAAAGTAAGTTTAACTACCGAACCTTCTTTTGCCCCTCTAATTAATTTCACTGCATCTTCTAACGCATAACCTCTAATATCTACCGGAGTAGCGTCTCCTTGTCCTACTTTAATGATCTCATCTCCTGGGGTTATTTTTCCTGTTTTCCAGGCTGGCATTCCGGTTATCAGGCTTGCAATTAGAATTTTTCCATCTTTTTGCTGTAACTGAGCGCCTATTCCATAAAAAGTACCACTTAGCATTTCATCAAAACTTCTCTTATCAACCGGAGCAAAATAAGTAGTGTGAGGATCCATGGCACCAGTGATGCAATTTACAAATGTGCTGAAAAGTTCTTCACTGGAATTATGATTTTTTAAAGTTTCAAAAAAACGATTCATCTGTCGCGAAACACTTTCAATAGCCTCACGTTCCAGTGTTGAATCTGGCTTATACGTAGAATCTTTTTTCATGTTCGCCGCCCTTTCTTCCTGGAGATCAACATATCTTCCCAATACCAGGTATTTCAATCGCTTTCTTCCATAATCCTTTCTTTCTGCAATGGTAGCCGGATAATTTCTTTTGTCACCATCAGTCTGAAGCCATTCATTTTTATTGAAATCAAAAGGCTGTTTCAGCATTTCTTTGTATGATGCGGATACTTCATTAAGTCTTTTCAAATAAGTATTACTAACACCATAAAAGGATTCCAGTGGAACATTTCCATGGATTTCATCATCTATTCTGTTACCATATTTATCTTCAAAAGAATCTATATCTGATTGCAAAAAAATATATTTATCCGGATCAAGTTCATTTTCAAATTTTTTCAAAACTTCCTGGGAAAATTTATCATCAATTTTTTTGGGGTCATAATGTCCCTGTTCCAACACAATTCCTACATATTTCAGGATCTTCTCGTATTTTGTTTTAGGATCATCATTGCGTTTGTCGCTCCTTCCCATAACACCAAAGCCTATAAAAAGACCAACTAAAATTAAAACAATAAGTACGGGAATAAATTTTTTGCTCATAATAAAACTGATTATTGGGTTCATAAGTAAAAGTAACAGAAATTAAATTTGTACTTTAAAACTAACGAATTGAATTAACAAAGGTTTTGTAAAAAGTATAGACGGTTTTTGTTGAGGTTTATTGTAAATCATCAAAAGAAAAGCCCACCATTCGGCGGGGTTTTGGGTGGATGATGGGGCTCGAACCCACGACCCTCAGAATCACAATCTGATGCTCTAACCAACTGAGCTACAACCACCATTTTAGGAGCGCAAAATTAATTAAAAGTTTCATCTAAAAAACAAATGGATGTTTATTTCCTGAATTTCGATCTCTGGCTTAAGTGCTGGCAATCGATATCAACCAAACTATACATACCCTTGATTAGTAGCCTTTCTTTATTAAGATATGTTTTGGTATTATATTCACGGATTTATTTTGGAAAGATGTATTCCCTATTTGTAATTGAAGAAAAAGAAGTTAAAATTTTCACTGCTACCATTTTTTTGAAAAATCATTAAAACATTATCATTTACTGGAGTTTCCTCATAAATTAATGGTTAAATAGCAAAACACAGGCAGGGCAACGGTTTGCACAGATAAAAAAGTGCAACCTTTTTTTTTATTTCTAACATTAATCTCTATGCCAAACTGGCCGGAAAAAGTTTCCTTAAAA
>DATKQQ010000082.1:0-6185 GCA_035532615.1 Hanamia sp. | reverse complement strand
TGGATAAGCATACAAAGTTTACTAATGAAATGGAAAAATTGCTGGATCATTATACCCTAAGCAATCAACCCATTGTCTTTATCTCAGATGGAGCTACGTGGATAAAAAACTGGATAGAGGATGCTTATCCAAAAGCGATATTCATATTAGATTTTTATCACGCCAGTGAACATTTGCATGATTTTGTCAAAGCAGAGTTTAAGGATGAAAACAGTAGAAAAAGATGGATAGATGAAAAAATTAAATTGTTATTAGATGGACAAGTTGAGCAGATAATTAAGGAATTACTTAGAATGTCAAAAAAGTCAAAGGATGCTAAAAAGTTAATTGAATATTATCAGGCAAACAAAACAAGAATGAATTATCCTTTATACAAAAAAATTGGTACTGGTATTATTGGTTCAGGAGCCATAGAATCAGCGCACAGGACTGTTGTACAAAAAAGATTGAAACAGTCCGGGCAAAGGTGGAGCAAGTTGGGTGCTCAGCATATACTTAACTTAAGAGTGACAAAGAAAAATAACCAGTGGTCAAAAATTGTGGCTCTTAGCAGAAAAGAGTTGGTAAGACTGGCAGCTTAATAGCGAAAATTTGAAATACACCCTTTTTTGAGCTTTTCGTTGTCATTTGAAATTTATAATTCATAATTTAAATTCCTCAATTATCATTTACTTTGCTTCCTAAACGAAAAACCTCTTCATGAAGAATCTGAATTTCAAAAAAATACTTCCGCATTTAATTGCAGTGGCTATCTTTTTAATTGTGGCGGTAATTTATTGTAAGCCTGCTTTGCAGGGTAAAGTAGTACAACAAGCGGATGTGCAGGGCTGGCGCGGCATGGCGCAGCAATCTTTTGAATTCAAAGATAAACATGGATATTGGCCTCTATGGACCAACAGCATGTTCAGCGGAATGCCTGCCTACCAGATCGCGCTGGATGCCAGGACTAAAATTTCATTGGGATATTTATCTTCTATCATCACTTTAGGCCTTCCTGTTCCTATCAGCTTTTTCTTTTTAGCATGTATCTGCTTCTATTTTTTATGTGTGGTCGCGGGAGCCAACCCATGGGTTAGTATCATGGCAGGCCTGGCTTATGCATACTCCACGTTCGATCCCATAATTGTTTCTGTAGGTCATAATACCCAAATGGTATCTATAGCGTATGCCCCGGCGGTAATTGCAGGTTTACTTTTATTATTTCAAAAAAAATATTGGGCAGGTTTTACTATCACAGCTTTGTTCTCATCATTTTTAATTGCTGAAAATCACGTGCAGATTGTTTATTATACTTTAATAATCATTGTGATAATGACGATTGCTTTTTGGATAAAAAGCTATAAAGAAAAACAATTTAGTACTGCGATAAAAGGATCTGCGCTTGGATTGCTGGCGGGAATTTTAGGATTGGCATGCTGCGCCGTAACTATGTTCCCCACTTACGAATATGCAAAAGAAAGTATGCGGGGCGGCATATCTCAACTTACCCAGGATGTCCAGGGTAATAAAACCAAAGGTGGTCTCGATAAAGATTATGCTTTCAGTTATAGTTTGGGGTTAGGAGAAACATTTACTTTCATTGTACCAGGATTATACGGCGGCAGCAATGGAGGCGATGAATACAACGCTGACTCAAAATTTGTTCAACAATATTCGCAACTGGGTCCTCCTGAAGATCAGGCGGTGCAATTAGAAGATTATTATTCTTATTGGGGCAACCAGCAGCCAACTTCGGGGCCGGTTTACCTGGGAGCCATCATTTGCATGCTCTTTATTTTCGGAGTTGTTTATTTAAAATCGTGGTATAAATGGTGGCTGATAGCAGCCAGTGTACTTGGCGTTTTATTGGCCTGGGGAGCCAACTTCAAAGGATTTAATTATTTTCTCTTTGATTATCTTCCTTTCTACAATAAGTTCCGCGCACCTACAATGGCGCTGGTAATTCCTCAATTTTGTTTTCCATTAATGGGGGCTCTGGCATTGAGTAAATTGGTTTCAAAAGATATAGATATTGCAGAAGCCTGGAAGAAATTAAAAAGCACGGCTATAATTTGCGGAGTAATTCTTGTTTTAATGGCAGGTTTTTATATGACTGCCTCTTTTAGTGGCCCAAAAGATAAAGCTTTCAAAGATGGTCTTAAGCAAAGTATGATGCGTGCTCCTGCAGGGCAGCAGGTTTCTCCACAGATAGAACAACAGGCGGACCAAACCAGCCGTGATATTATTTCAGCCTTGCAAAGCGACAGGCAAAGTTTGATGGGAAAAGATTTGTTGCGATCATTCATTTTAATAGGTTTGGCCATTTTATTAATGGGATTATTTTTGAAGAAAAAAGTTTCTTCAAAAATTCTTATAGCAGGTATGATCATCCTTACGGGATATGATCTGCTGGGAGTTGCGTTGCGCTATTTAAATTCTAACAATTTTGTGGAGCCTGAAGATTTTGAATCGGCATTTATTCCCACCCAGGCAGATCTGCAGATATTGAATGACCCTAACCATGCCAATTTCAGAGTGTTTAATGAAACGGTTGACGCCTTCAATGATGCTACCACTTCTTATCATTTTAATTCTGTTGGTGGTTATCATCCTGCAAAACTGGGATTATATAACGACATCATTACCCATCAACTGAGCAAGGGAAACATGAGGGTATTTGATATGCTGAATACCAAATATTTCATAGTACAAAATCCACAGACAGGAAAACCAATGGCAGAATTGAATCCAGATGCTTATGGGAATTGCTGGCTGGTAAAAGGAATCAAATACGTTGACAACGCTGACCAGGAAATGGCAGCACTCGACAGTACTGATTTGAAAGATACTGCGGTTGTAGAGAATAACTTCAAAGCAAAAATAACCCAGTCTCCTAAATATGATTCTAACGCATATATCAAATTGGTAAGGAATATAAATGATACCATTGATTACAGGATATCTGCCGCAAGTCCACAGTTTGCCGTATTTAGCGAAGTGTATTATCCAAAAGGATGGAATGTTTTTATTGATGGAGACAAAGCAGATTATGTAAAAACAGATTACGTTTTACGCGGAATGTATATACCTGCAGGAAATCATGAAATTGAATGGAGATTTGAGCCAAAATCATTTACCATAGGGCGAGTGACAAGTATTATCGCTTCCATATTGGTAGTTCTCATCCTGATAGCTACCATTATTTTCTATGCCGTGAAAAAGAAAAAGCCTGATGCACATGTTTTGTAAAATGTAATTTTAGAGAAATAACGGGTACATTCCAATTTGTCGTAGCCCAAGTGGTTTGTGAAGACACCAACTACGGCCCTGCCTCGGTCGGTGTCTCCACCGGTCGAAACTACCGCGACTATTTGGAATACATCCGAAACGCCTATAAATAAATTTTTGAAAAATAAATAGTTATGATTGTTGGGAGCGGAATGATTGCAAACAGGTTTATCTGTTATAAAAATGATGAAGAGAAGATTATTTTCGCATCAGGTGTCTCTAATTCAAAAGATACAATTGAACAAAACTTTCTCAGGGAATTTAAACTCCTTGATAAAACGATAAGAGATAATCCAGGGAAAACTTTGGTTTATTTCAGCACATGCAGTGTTGAAGATGAAGATTTACAAAATGCACGATATGTAATTCATAAAAAATCAATTGAAAAATTTATTAAGGACAATTCAAACGCCTATTATTTATTCAGAATCTCTAATCTCGCAGGTGTATCCAATAATCCATATACTCTTCTTAATTATTTTATTTTCAATATTCTTCAGAACAATTCTTTAACGGTGTGGAAGAATGCCTTCCGGAATATACTTGGAATTGATGACATGTATTTAATTGCAGATGACATCTTACGACAAAAAAAATTTTTAAATACAACCATCAATATTGCTAATCCTGAAAATTATTCGGTCCCGTTTATAATTACTCTTATTGAAGAACATCTTCATAAAAAAGCGATCTGTAACGAGATTAAAAAAGGTGATAATTACCATATTGACATTTCTTCAATTGAGCCAATCATTGAAAAGCTAAATATTCCTTTCAATGATGATTATCTTGCTTCATTATTAAAAAAATATTATCATTCAAAGTGACCTACCGGACAGCCATCCTTAAACGAAATTTAGAATTGGTTCTCATGTACCCTTTTGTACTGCTGGGGAAAATAATGTCACCTTTTTTCAAGTTAAAAAAAGAACATAAGATTTTTATTTTTTCTCCATCCGCAGATATTGGCGGTTCTATACAAGTCAATATTGACCTATGTTCCTGCTTCGCAGATCAATCGCCCCTGGTAATTTTTTCAAAAAAACCAAAGAACAACGAATTCCTTCCTTTCTTTCATATTGATGGCGTAACCACTATAGACCTCCATAGTTATGTTGATCACAAATTATATCATTTTGTAAATTTTTTTTATCGCGGTGTAATTTCATCCTGGATCAATAAAGTAGAAAACCCGATCGTAATAGGTGGCGAAGGTTTATTTTTTTATAAAGTATTACCCCATATAAAAAAAGATGCGAGACGAATTGATATCTGTCATCTGAATACCTGGTTTAATTATACTCAGGCCTTTATTAAATATCTTGACGCCAGAATTTTCAGTACAGCGAAAATCCAAAGAGACCTGGAGGATATTTATAAAAAAAATAATTTGCCTGTTGCCTGTTTTTTAAAATTGCATTTCATAGATAATAAGGTAAATATTCCTGAGTATTTTGAAACCAGGAATCAAATTTTACAAGTTGTTTTTATCGGAAGAGGATCACCACAAAAAAGAGTACACATTATTACAGCTATTGCAAAAAAGATGAACGAAATGAAAACGAATATTCATTTCTCTTTTGTAGGTGATGTTGAAAAAATTATTAATCCCGTTGATTATCCATATTGCACTTTTTATGGAAATTTAAAAGATAGAAGCAAGATGAAAGAAGTTTATCAAAACTCAGACGTGTTATTACTAACGTCCTCTTATGAAGGGCTTCCAATCGCTGTTATGGAAATGATGGCATATGGCAAAGTAGTGGTTGCTACCGCTGTTGGAGGCATACCGGATTATATTACCCACGAAGTAAATGGTTTTTTGATAAAAAATAGCAGTGATGAAAATGAGATAATTGATGAAAGTATCTCCATTTTAAACAAGTTGGTTAATCATAAAAAATTATTAAAAGGAGTAGGCGATAAGAGCAGAATATATGCTGAAGAACATTTCAGCGGAGATGCATTTTGTGGAAATTACAGGAAAGTTTTATTTGGATAAATAATATTTTTTTTGGGTTGAAAGATCAACTGCATTATTTCTAATTATCAAAACCCTGATCGGAAATCTATTGTTCTACTTACCTTCATTTCCCCGCAACTTAAATTTTCCTAAAAAGGCTTACTAAATAATTTCCTGACATCATAATTTTTGAAACAATACCAATCTTCAAAACAGATACCGGAATTTTATTTTGAAAACGGATCATCTGTTTCAGAAGAGGATGCAAAGGTTCCTTATAGTATTTTTGGACATCGGCTAAACTTCTTACCTGGAGATTTCTATACAAACGCCAATAATAGTCATAAACAAAAATGTTTCTCAGAATGGGATATCCCATTTTATGAATCATTAAATGATTCTCTGAAATTTCAACTTCAGGTTTTCTGAAAGTATAGTTTGTTACTTGTTCACCATTAATACCTACATCTATTAAAACATTGTTGATATAAAAATAATCTCCGGCTTTTTTGAGACAGCGGATATAATATTCAAAATCCACTACCCATTTAAAATCCTGGTCGTACCAAATATTCAAATTCTTTTTTACCAATGTACAACTCGGATTACCAATATATTGTTTTTTAAAGAGATTTAAAGAACCTGACCATAACAAAAAACGACCTAAGGTAGATACATGAACGTTTTTGATATTCCCGGAATTCTCCTCAACATTTTTGTAAGCTGAGAAAAAGAAGGAACGGTTGGGATGTTTAAGAGTGGCTTCATAAAAATTTTGCAATGAATTCTCATTTGCAAACCAATCATCATCATGCATCAGTTTTATCCAGGTGCCTTCAGATTTCCTGATTGCTTCATTCCAGTTTTCAGGTGTACCTAACGCTTTTGAATTTTTATAATAACGAATATTATTAGTAGTTGGGAAGGTTTCTAAAAGTTGCTTAACGCCATCATC
>DATKQQ010000081.1:0-4210 GCA_035532615.1 Hanamia sp. | reverse complement strand
TTCCCATTTTTTCATCCTTCCTTATTTCTACTGCAAGGCAGACTAATTTTTTATCCCCTTTACTTCTGCCCTGGCTTTTCTCATCATGACCGCCAATGGCTATTTCGTCTACATCTACGCGTCCAATAAGCGGATGATTTTGGCTTGATTTCATCGCCTCCTGTATCTTTCTTTTGAACGACCAGCAAGTCTTCTGCCGCAGTGTCAACTCACGGGATAATTCACAACTTGACATCCCTTTTTTGCTTACACAAACCCTGTAACAAATATGAAAGGCCTTCAACAGGCTTATGTCAACCCATTGGGTACTTCAAGGGCCTGGGGAAACAGGTTTTATCCTTCTGTAAACTGGCAGGTAGAAAAAAACAACGGCTTAACTTTTGGGTTGGGAACTTCATTATCGACTGAAGTAAATTATCACTCTTTCGGCCTCAATTTCTCCCTAGGTAAAACGTCAAAAAATAAAAATACAGACATCAATTTTAAGGGACAGGCCTACTTTGACCAAGTAGTTTTGATCGAACCGACAGAATTTGTACCAAAGTCTGTAGAATCATCGCCATCCACTTACACAACAGCAAGCGGAAATATAATTTCTTCCAGCGGACGAATTATAAAAGTTCACATTCCAAGTACGTACAGAAATACAGTTGATGGTTCGTTTACTTTTTCACATGTTGTAGATAAAAATTTACAATTTGCTTTAATAGCGGAAGGAGTCGGACAGTATGGATATTTAGGCCTTCCTTTCCATCGGGTATATTTCACAGACGGAACTCATACAATTGAGAAGCTGCCAAGAACAAGATTTAAACTTCCTCTCGGTATCCGTATGAATTATTTCCTCGGAGATAAAATAATTTTTCGCAGTTATTATCGGTATTATGTGGACAGCTGGGGAATCAAAGCCCATACAGCAAGCCTGGAAGTACCTTATAAAATATCGCCTTTTGTATCAATAAGTCCTTTCTACAGGTATTATATCCAAACGACCTCTTCTTATTTTGCCCCATACGCACAGCACCAGGTTTCAGATACCTATTACACAAGTAATTATAACCTTTCGGCATTTACTTCGCAGTATTTTGGAGTAAACGTAAGGATAACACCTGAAAAAGGAGTCTTCAATATTCCTTTTTTCAATATGATTGATCTACGCTATGGCCATTATTCACAAACAACTGGACTTCAGGCAAATAATATCGGAATCAATTTAAGATTCAAATGAATAATTCCATCCCAGAAAAAGAGGCATCCATTGGGGGCCTCTTTTTTTGAATAAAAGGTAAAGCAAAAAAGGGTTATTTATTCTTTAACCAATTTCACAATGTATTGCATTAAAACCTTAGAAGGTTTTATCGATGATACTGCAATTAAAAATTTTTTAATGAACAGAATTTTAACGTTTTTCGTTTGTATATTATTCCTTTTTTATACGGTAAACGCTTTCTCGCAGGATTCATCTGCTGTTCATTTGACTTATAATTATCAAAGGATCAATGATAGTGAAATCGTTTTCAATATCGCCGCGAAAATAAATCCTGGAATAAAATTATTTGCACTGCAACATTCGCCTGGAGATGTGTTGTATTCAACGCTTCAGTTCGATTCATCCCAAAAAAAATTATTAAGAGATTCAGTTTTTCACGAGGGTGATGAAAAAAATGCGATGGATCATTCGCTGAAAAGCGAGGTTCATTATTATACTGATTCGGTTGTTTGGAAACAAAAAGTAGCAGCTTCTTTATCAGACAGTTTTTTGTTGAAGGGAATGGTGAGTTATATGGTTCAGAAAGGCGCGGATTACATTCCGGGTGAGAATGAATTTAAAACATTTATTTTACCGAAAACCAAAACGGATGTTGCAGAAACTCCTCAGTTGAAAGCTGCTCCCACGGAAGGTTCTGTAGCAACACGTTCATTAATCTGGATATTTTTTACCGCTTTTGCGGGAGGTTTATTGGCATTGATAACTCCCTGCGTTTATTCGATGATTCCGGTTACCGTAAGTTTCTTTACCAAAAGAAGTAAGAACAAATCTGAAGGAATCAAAAACGCGGTTTATTATTCAACTTCCATCGTTTTTATTTTTACTTTATTGGGATTTTTGATTACAGTAATTTTTGGGCCGACGGCTTTAAATAATCTCGCCACCAACTGGATTGCCAACCTTATTTTCTTCACGATATTTTTATTGTTTGGTATTTCCTTTCTGGGCGCTTTTGAAATTGCTTTGCCCAGTTCCTGGGGAAACAAAGTCGACAGTAAAGCGGGAACAGGTAGTTTTTTAGGCATCTTTTTTATGGCACTCACTTTGGTTGTTGTGTCATTTTCGTGTACAGGCCCAATCATTGGAAATTTATTAGTGATCGCGTCAAGAGGAAATTATTGGGGTCCACTAATCGGGATGTTTGGATTTTCTTTAGCCCTTGCTTTACCTTTTGCTTTGTTTGCTTTTTTCCCGGGAAAATTAAATGTGCTCGGGAAAGCAGGCGGATGGTTGAACGCGGTAAAAGTTACCCTTGGATTTCTGGAGCTTGCATTGGCACTAAAATTTTTATCCAATGCTGATCTTTCAAAGGGCTGGCGCTTGTTGGACCGTGAAGTTTTTATCAGTTTGTGGGTGGTAATATTCGCGCTACTGGGCGTTTATCTTTTGGGTAAAATAAAATTCAGCCATGATGATGAATTGGCAAAAAACGATTTTGATATTCCCTATTTGAGTGTTACCAGGTTGTTTTTCGCGATAGCTTCTTTTTCCTTTGCTGTTTATATGGTTCCGGGTTTGTGGGGAGCGCCACTCAAGGGAATCAGCGCTTTTCTTCCACCGATGGGAACGCAGGATTTTACATCTGCGGCGGTTACACAAAACTTCCATTCCATTTCAACAAATTCTCCTTCTTCAGAATTGCCACGGCCTGTAAAATATTATGAGAGGATGAAAATTTACGAGCCGGATGTAGTTACCCGCTATGGCATGACCACTTATTTTGATTACAATGAAGCATTGGATGTAGCCAGGAAATTTCACCGTCCCCTGATGCTTGATTTTACTGGTATCAATTGTGTGAACTGCCGTAAAATGGAAGGCGAGGTCTGGAGCGATCCTGAGGTACTGAAACGGTTGAAAAATAATTTTGTGATTGTTTCTTTATATGTTGATGTCAATAATATTGATTTGCAACCTTCAGAGCAATATTTTTCAAAAACATTGAATAAAAAAGTTACAACACTGGGCGACAAAAATGCCGATCTACAGGTTACAAAATACAATGCCAACACTCAACCTTATTATTTCTTTTTGGATGCCAATGAAAACCGGCTGGAGCCTGAAGGTTACGGCTACGATTCCAATGTAGAGAAGTTTAAAAACATGCTGGATGATGTGGTGGCAAAATACAAGGCTGAGGAACAAAGCGTAACACTGTCTATTAATCCTTGGTAGTCAAACCCATTTTCTTTTTGAGGTTTGATTGTTACCTGTACGACATCGTTGATCTGTCAATTCGTAACAATATTGTCGCATCTTTAAGGCCAAAATTCCAACTTGAATTTTTAAGTTGTTTGTCAAGAATTGGTTTGAGAGTTATTATTTCGGAAATGCTTGAGAAACTTGTTTTTAAAACGAAAGTCATACGTTATCTTTTGTTTTTATTAATATTTTGTCGTCAATATAAAATGTACCGAATGGAATAAAGGATGCGAATGTTTCCAGGATCATTGTAGGCTATGTTCATTTGCAATATCTTTAGCAACGCCGACAAATGCATCAGTATTAACTTGCGTATAGCCAACCACTTTCCAGTTGAGTGTCTTCTATGCCAAAGCCCTGGTGTTTGAGCAACCTGAAGAATTTATGTAAAGCTTTACATAATGCGTTTTATGCAAAGTAAAAGATTATGCAAAGTAACGTTGTAAACTTACTTCAAATCCGTTGTATTGAGGATAGGGTGCATTTCAAAATGTCGCAGCTTAAGCGGCTCGTTTAAAATTAGTTTTAACCATCTTTGTTATTTTTCCCCATTGCCTATTCATCCTTATCACTCTTAGATTAAGCATGTTTTGAGCACCTTCATAACTCCATCGTTGCCCTGATTGTTTCATCCGTTTTTGTACTACAGTTCTGTGTGCCGACTCTATGGCTCCTGATCCAATGATACCTGCACCTATATTTTTATAATAACGATAATCCATTCGATAGGCATTGCTG
>DATKQQ010000080.1:0-10981 GCA_035532615.1 Hanamia sp. | reverse complement strand
CCGTCCGGTCCGCTTTTCAAATCCCAAAACATATCAAAACGCTATAAATTAAATATTTATAGCGTTTTTGCTTTTATTAGTCCCCCCTTACTAATGAAGAGATCCAACTCGGGAATTTTTATTTGGGACTTGTCAAATCTTTTCAATCCATACCGATACTGAACCGGCCGGCGCATAAAATCGTCCCCAACCATCTTCGTTTATGGTTACTTCGGCATTGTGGTTTTGTATAAAATCAGTAAAAACTTTGCCCGTATGTCTTTTTCCGATTTCCATGTCTTTGAATCCATCTTCACTGTTGGAAAGTACCACCGCGCAACCAGAATTATCATGTTCGTCTATTCCTTCCCGTGTCCATCCAATGCAATTTGGATGATCCAAATAATCTCTTTGCATGCCATAAGCAAACCGGTTTCTTGCGATTAATAATTTATCCAGATTTTTACAGGCTTGTAAAAAGATTTCACAATCGCTTCCGTCTTTTCCTTTGTCTTTATAATGAGCGCCATAAACATCCGGGTAAAATATACAAGGATAGCCTCCTTCACGTAACAATATCAATGCATAGGCTAATGGCTTGAACCACGCTTCCACAACAGCTTCTAAGGCTTGCAACGGCTGGGTATCATGGTTCGCAACCACAATTACTGCGAGTTCCGGCTTTACGCCAACTAATGAATCATTAAAAATGGTAGAAAGATCATAATCCTTGCCAAGCCTGGAAGCATTGCATAGACTCTGATGAAGCGGCGCATCAAATAATGACATCTTTCCTTCAGTAGCATCAATATATTTTAGCAACAAAGGCAATTCACCGGGTGCCCAATATTCACCTACTGCAAATAAATCAGGTTTGATGCTTCGCATATATCCCAGCCACTCGTTAAAGAATTTAGGAGAAATATGTTTTACGGCATCTAATCTTACGCCATCAAAATGAATTTGATCTAAATACCACGCACCCCATTTTTTGAGCTCTTCTCTTACAGCCGGGTTCCTGAATTCTATATCGTCAAACATAAGGAAATCATAATTCCCCTTTTCAGTATCTATAACGTCTTCCCATCCATCGCCATATTCATTGGCGATACTGAAAATCGCTGACTCCTTTAGATCGTCCGCATAGTCCACTCCTGAGAAGCATTTATAATCCCAAATAAATTGTGAGTATTTTCCACCCCTACCCGGAAAAGTAAATTTCGTGTAAGCGTCAATGTCAAAAGCCCCACCCAAAAAAACATTCCGGTTATTAGGATCAACCCGGAACACCTTAATTCGTTCTTTTTCGTCGGCGCCACCTTTATGATTGAATACTACATCAACGATCACCTGTATCCCTTTTTCATGTAATGCATTAACGGCTTCTATATATTCTTCTTTGGTTCCATACTTCGTTCTGACGGAACCTTTTTGATCAAACTCCCCAAGGTCGTAAAGATCGTAGACATCATACCCTGGCGTGGATCCGCCTTCCTTTCCTTTATAGGCCGGGGGCAACCAGAGTGCGGTGATTCCCATGGAAGCTATTTCTTCTGCTTTTTCTTTTACCTGTTTCCAGAGGCTCCCATCTGCAGGATAATACCAATGGAAGTATTGCATCATTGTACCATTTATCATAATATAGTTGTTTAAAATGAATAATAATAAAAATGCTAATGCCAAAAATCTCTTTTGTCCTGGATTTTTCCCAGGGTCCCTTATAGAAAATTCTTAGAAAAAAGTAATCAGAAGGCTTTTCTTTTTTTGTTTTGATATCTTCCAGATATTCTGCTCCTGGTTTTTTTCAGGTCTTGCATTCTATCTGCCTCATCTAAAATGTGATTTCTGCAACCTCTCATCGGTTTTTGTTTGCAACTTTTAATGGATTTAATATTTTTAATAACCTTTAGGTCTCCTTCCGTATATTTTCTAAATCTACTACAGATTAGCTTTTTGTATAGTTGCTTTTGAACAGTCTTAATTTAAAATTTACAAATAAATAAAAGCCGGGAGACCGGCTTTTATTTATAATGGCGGCATAAAAACTTATGCAGTTTCTTCTGCTGCCTCATAGTTCACGCTATTCTCTGCGATTTCTGTCAGCTTCTCATCTGTTTCCTTTTCTTCTTCAAGCGTTTGTTCCAGAATATCAGCAACGTCCTCCAGCCCAAGAGTAATGGCCAGTTGGTGAAGCCCGCCATAAGTAGATATTTCATAATGCTCTACTTTTTGGGCGGCCAGTATCAGGCCTACATCACGGGTGCTTGTTCCTTCCTCGGTATCGTCAATAATACTTTCGCCCTCTTTAGTTATGCCTTCCATGGCATCGCATTTTTTGGCCTGGGCTTTTTCACCCAATGCTTCAAATGCATCCTCCAACCGTGTAACGTGTGTTTTTGTTACTTCCAGGTGTTCTGCAAAAGCATCCTGGAGATCAGAGGAAGTGGCGGCTTTTTTCATCTTAGGTAATGTTTTTACCAAATGTTTTTCTGCCCAATAAATGTCTTTCAGTTCATCAATAAAAAATTCCTTCAGCATGTTGTCTGATGCCCCTTTGCCTGCAGAAGCAGGCTTGCTTTTCGAAGTGGCTGTTTTTGTCTTTGTGGGTGTACTCATGTTTAAATGTTTTAAATGGTTATCAATATTGAGTGTTCTATAAAATATCGTGCCATTTTTATAATGGTAATTCGTTAAAATTTTATATTTTTTTTTATGAGATTCTTTTTTTTTAATAAAAGAAATAAAAGAAACACGTGAAAAAGTTATCAGGCGACGGATTGAAAAGGTGAAAATAAAAATCTTACCTATTTCCTTATTTACTGTGAAATAATTTCTGAAGAAACCTTTGCGGTAAATTTTTCTGATTATCTGAGACAAAAGTTGCAATACGATTATACCTAACTCTCACATCTTTTTTCAGAAGTTCAGTGAACCACTTCAAAAGTGTGAATGATGTAATACCTTTTATAACTTTTATTCTGTCTGATATTTTGTGGTAATGCCTGCCTATTCCTAAAAAATCAGGATTATAAAAGTCGTTTATATAGTCAGCTAAAAACTTCGGAATGTTACTTTCAAAAACCATGTGGCGTTCTTTAAAAAATTGCCAGGAACTAACTAACGAAATGGCACGATAATGGATACGGATGAAAGAACGCCATTTAATATTCAAATAAAATGAAAAGAAATATTAAAAGCTTAGTCAGTAATACTATGGGGTCTTCTGATGGCGAAATAGGAAAAGTTAAAAAGTTTTACTTTGATGATTAAAGTTGGACCATTTGTTACTTGATTGTAAAGACAGGTAACTGGCTCAATGGCTATTTGCAAACATAGCAGCCCCTGACACTTTGCAATATTTTTCTATTACAACTAAATCAAAATAAAATGACTGAAATTAAAAATGACCGGTACAGTCAACAAACCCAAACAGAAATCAGCAGTAACGATTCCATTCAGCAATCAACTCAACAAACTTCGGACCCCGGCCAGCATAAAATAAATATTGAAGCGGAGGAAATCGAAGAATGGGATGTGGTAGTGACTGATCAAAGAAGACCGCAATTCCGATACAACGAAAACTATGGAAGAAGAAATTATTGAATGTGATTGATGACACTTTTTAATATTACAATTCAGGGTCGATACCAATGAAAATATTAGGAATGGTTCCTTTAAATATTAATGGCGTGTATTAATTTTCTCTTCAATTTTCTTTCGGGAGTTCCCTTCTTTTTTTATTTCTTTTTTAATTGCTTCGCCAGAAACGTTCAATTTATTTTTTTCATAATTCACTTCATAATCCTGACCTCCGGCTACTTTAGCGCGGTCCTGGGCGCGGCCTCTTGTTGTTTTTTTATTCATATAAATGTTTTTTATTTTATACATAAAAATTGTGCCAATCCTTTTTTCATGAAAGGGAGATAAAAAAATAAATTATGAATGCGGAAGATTTTCCCCTTTAAAAAATTATCTGAAGAAGGATTTTATGTATTAAAATATAATGGCAGGTATTCTGACAACCATACAAATAATTAGTACCATTCCTGCTATTTTTAATATTAAAACTTATCCTTTTGTCAGTTCATAAAAAAACAATCAGTACTAAAGAGATGAAGATGCCGCAACTTATTAAGCCTATGCTTTCTACGTTGGTGGATAAGCCTTTTGATGAAGAAGGATGGCTTTACGAAATAAAATGGGACGGTTATAGGGCATTAGCCTACTTGGAAAATGGGAATGTAGAAATAAAATCGAGGAATAATAAATTCCTCAATGAAAAATTTTATCCTCTTTATAACGCACTAAAAAAATGGAATGTCAATGCGATAGTGGATGGAGAAATAATTGTGGCCAACAAAGATGGAATGCCAGATTTCAGTGCGCTCCAAAGCTGGAGGAGTGAAGCCGATGGAGAATTGTTATTTTATATTTTCGATCTTTTATGGTTGAACGGGAAAGATTTAACGCAGATCTCTATCTCCGAAAGAAAAGAAAGTTTGATTGAAATAATGCCGGAGATAAAAAATATCAGAATCAGTGACAGTTTTGAGGCGGGTGCGTCCGATTTTTTTGAAGTGGCAAAGAAATTAAGCCTTGAAGGTATTATGGCAAAAAAGGCAGACAGTAAATATTACCCCGACGAAAGAACCAAAGAATGGTTAAAAATAAAAACCGGTAATTCCCAGGAGGTAGTTATAGGCGGCTTCACACATAACGAAGGAAGTGAAAAAGCATTCAGTTCCTTACTGGTAGGCTTACCCGAAAATGGGACGTTGCAATATACAGGAAAGATAGGAACTGGTTTTTCGAATAAACTTCAAAAAGAAATGATGCAACAATTTGAGCCGTTAATCCGAAACAAATGTCCTTTCTTAAATACACCTGATATAAATAAGCCTTCCAGGTTTAGGCCAAATCCTCCAAAGGCAGCAGCCACGTGGCTTGAACCAAAATTGATCTGTGAGGTTTTCTATAGAGAAATGACTTCCAACGGAGTGATGCGGCATCCTTCGTTTAAGGGAATGCGCGATGACAAAAGCCCCGCTGAGGTCGCAAAAGAAAAAGCAAAGCCCACTGAAAAATTAGTCAAGGTGCCTTCTTCAGAAAGTAAGAAAAAGCGGCAAAAGAAAACAAATACAACAGCGATAAAAAACAGTGAAGTTGCGTCGAAGCTTTTGCATGGCGCGGAAGATACCTCGCGCAAATCACTTTTAAATCCAAAAGAAAAATCACAAACCCGTAAGATCAACGGGAAGAATATTACTTTTAAGAACCTGGATAAGATTTATTTTCCAAAAAAGAAAGTTACCAAACGGGATGTAATTAATTATTATTATCTCGTTGCCCCTTTCATGATTTCTTACATGAAAGATAGGCCCCAAACCCTGATAAGATATCCTAATGGTATTAACGGCAAATCGTTTTATCAAAAAGATGTAACGGGCAAAGTACCAGATTGGGTGAAAAAGTTTCCTTACAGCAATGAACGGGAGGAAAGCGCAACTTTATGGTGTGTACCAATGAAGCCAACTTACTATTGATCGCTTCAATGGGTGGTTTGGAAATGCATCCATGGAGTAGCAAAGAGCAAACGCCTGATAATCCTGACTGGTGTATCATAGACCTGGATCCTTCGTCCAGTAATACTTTTAACCAGGTGATTACTGCGGCCCAAACTACCAAAAAAATACTGGACGCTATTAATGTTCCGGCATATTGTAAAACTTCCGGCGCCACAGGGCTTCATATTTATATACCATTGGGAGCAAAATACAGTTATGAACAAAGTAAAGAGTTTGCCAGGATGGTAGTAACGATTGTTCAAAAAGAAATCCCTTCTTTTACGAGTATAGAACGAATTATCGAAAACAGGAATAAAAAATTGTACCTCGATTTTTTGCAAAACCGCCCGCAAGCTACGCTTGCAGCGCCTTATTCTTTGCGTCCCAAACCTGATGCGACCGTGAGTATGCCAATACATTGGGATGAAGTTGTAAGGGGTTTGAAAGTAAATAATTTTACTATTTTTAATGCAATGGAAAGATTAAATCAACTCGGTGATATCTTTAGTCCTGTGTTGGGCAAAGGAATTAATCTGAAAAAGATTGTAAAGCAAATTCAAACAGCTTTTGACATCAAAGAGGTTCACAAATCATTGCAGATGTAACAGAAGATAAATTCTGCTGGTAGTAAATCAAATAACTAAATAAATGATACCACATCAACCATCAATAAGACCACCTTATTTTTTGGACATTTCAGATGGTTTTGGATTTAAAAATCGGTATGGAAGTTGTTATTGAATTTACAGATTGCTTTACTAAACTAAACATATGAAGACTGACTACGCATGGAAAGAACTTTCCGGCCGATTGAAATCAGCGTTTGAGAAAAAAGAAAAACCAACATTGTCTGGACTAACGGAATTGGTTCAAAATTGTGACGCTCAAAATATGGCGCTGGCTATTGAAGATTTAGAGACAGAAAATGCAATTATGGTTTTTAAAGCTATCCCCCGTTCCTTTTCGTCGGAAGTGCTTGCATTGATAGGTCCCGATTTGACAGAAAAAATTTTAAAGCATTTGGAGCCTGGCCAGGTTAAAGATCTTATTCAAAAAATGCAACCAAAAGATGCTGCAGAAGTTTTAGCGGATATTCCAAAACAGCAGCAAAAGCATATTTTGAAAGATAATGATGCCCGGGAAAAAGCTGTTACTGATGCAAAACTGCGTATGGTCTATCCAAAAAATTCGGCTGGCAGATTATTAACTTCACAATATTTGCGCATTGGAAAAGGGCAAAAAGTAAAGGATGTATTAGACGTTGTAAGGCAAAAAGATTTCGATGAAAAAATTCCTGAGGATATTTTTGTTGTGGATGAAACTTCCAATAAAGAACATCTCGTTCATTTGCATGGTGTCATTTCTATCCGTGAGTTGCTTTCACACGAAGATGAAGCCGAAGTAGATGATGTAATGGAAAAAAATGTGGTGTGTATCAAGTCAACTGATTCGCAGATGGACGCTGCTGCATTGTTATCAAAGTATAAATTTAAAACATTCCCTGTGGTTGATAAGGATAATAATTTGATCGGAGTGATTCCGGTAGATGAATTATTAAAAGTGATGATCGCAAATCTTAGAAATCTATACACCAAAGCAGTTGGCACTGATGCCCAGAAGATGGCAAAACTGTCATCCTTCCAGGAAGCTAAATTAAGAGTGCCGTGGTTGCTGGTGACGATGGCGATAGAATTAGTTGCCGGTCTTGTAATACACAGGTTTGATGCGATTTTAAAAAAAGTAATTTTACTCGCTTCGTTTATGCCGGTTATTTCAGCCATCTCCGGTAATGTAGGATTGCAGGCCGCAGCCATTACTGTCCGGGCAGTTGATACCAAATTACCTGGCTCCCATAACGTGTTTAAATCGGTGAGCAGGGAACTGATGACTTAAATTTTTATGGCAATCGTTTGTGGCATCGTATTGGGTACGGTTGGCACTATCTCGGCAAAACATATTCCATTTGGCCTCGTGATAGGTGGAGCTCTTATGTGCTCAATGCTTACTGCAGGATTGATGGGCACCATTATTCCTATGGCATCTAAAAAGTTGGGCTTCGACCCGGCCACCACAGCAGGTCCCTTCGAAACCTCATTGCAGGATATTGTTGGATTTGGAGTTTTTCTATGGTTGGCAACTGTCTTTCAACATTGGATCACTTAAAAATTAATCTTGTTTAAAAGGCAGAGTTGATGCATTCAGTAAAAAGAAATAGAAATGGATAAAAGGAAAAATGAAAGTAGAAAGAAATCAAAAGCTTATGAGAAGCATACAAAAATTATTTTTTATCGCCTGGTTCGCCGCAATAGCATGCGGATGTAGTGTTACAGGAAATTCTCCAAAATTTACATTTGCTGATGGATATTACCGTACCAGGCTAAACGGCAAAAAATATAAAAAGTATTATGTAACGACAAACACTGATTCTATAAAGGTATATCCGGCACACAGGCAAATCGCCGACACCAACAATTCAATAACTGTTCTTTTTCCGGAGCATATACGACCAACCAATTTTTCAAACAAAAAATTTAATTCCGGGAGCTTTGACCTTGATGTGATCACCATACTTTTTAAATACAGGCCACCCGTAACAGATTATCCGGCACAACTAAATACCAACTTCAATGGCGCTTTATATGCAGGTTACCGAAGGATACTTATATTTTGTCTTATAGCAATACACCCTTACATGTTGCCAATAGAAAAATTATCCATCATGGTTATAGCTTTGGAGCCTATGCAGGTTTAGGCTCTGCCCGCATTGATGAATTTGTAACCCTTCACCGGATCGATTATGAATATGACGGGGTAGTTTTTACTCCGGGCGTGGCTTCAGAACTTGACTTAAATAAAATCAATTTTGTAATACTAAGCGGGCTTGATTTTCTTACCGATAAAAACAGCTATGTTTGGGTAAACAATAAGAAAGTATGGATTGGAATGGGTATTGGTCTTAATCTTAATTAAATCAATCAAAACAATCTCAAAATGGAACTTGTAAAACATTATACAAATAGAAGCGGATGGTTACGAGCAGCAGTTTTAGGAGCTAATGATGGTATTCTTTCTACCACAAGTTTGGCGATAGGTGTGGCTGCGGCAACCGCTACCCGGTATCCAATTATTCTGGCTTCATTAGCAGGTTTAGCGGCGGGTGCTTTTTCTATGGCTGCCGGGGAATACGTTTCGGTAAGTTCTCAATACGATACCGAGGCTGCCGATTTAAAACGGGAAAAAAATGAAATTGATACTATACCTGACATTGAATTAAAAGAATTATCCAAACTCTATATACAAAGAGGATTAGATAAGAATTTAGCAATGCAGGTGGCTTCTGAATTAACAAAACATAACGCGCTGGAAGCCCATGCCAAAGACGAGTTAGGCATAAACGAATTTACGAAGCCAAAACCTTTACAGGCAGCCTTAGCTTCGTGGACATCATTTGTAACAGGAGGAATCTTGCCATTATTGGTTTCCATTTTTGCGCCAATAAAATATATGGTAATTTACCAATACGCATTTGCGATTGTATTCCTTGCCTTATCGGGGGCCGTTGCAGCGAAGGTTGGTGGTTCAAATATTCCAAAATCGATGATTCGAATTTGCTTTTGGGGTACCGTTGCAATGGGAATGACTGCGCTTGTGGGATATCTATTTGGGGTAAAGGCAACTTAGACTGGCACAATTAATTGCTAATGACAGAATTTAAATAATAACCAAAAATTTCCTCCGCGGTTCACACCTGATTTTTTTTTTGGATTAAAGAGCGGCTCAAAGCAATTCAGAAGTTTTATGAAAGACGCAAGAACAGCACCAGCTATCGTGAATCTTTGTTACTAATGTCTGAAAAAAAATAAACTCTCTGAAAAAAGTAAAAGTAACTATAATGATTATTCGTTTTGCATATTTAATTTTATGAGCAGATAGAACAAATACTCAAGTTTACCTGGTGGTTCATTTGCCTTTTAAGTGAGTATCATAAAATCACCTGGTATTTTCATTAGTTTTGAAAACCGCATTAAGTTTCACGACCCCCCTCCGAAGTAATGGCACTAACTTAATGTATTATTTATACTTTCGGTATCTACCTGCTTTTACCCTCCTTGTGAAATGCCTGCCAGGCCTTTGAAGAATTATTTGTTTCTCAATCTGCCTGAGCAGCCTGTCCATATCTTCCTGAGGACCAGTGGTGGTATATTCTGCCCTTCTTGTCAACAAGTAATTTCTTATCAGCCTCAAAGCATTCCTGAACGAAATGGCTTTGGGGGGAAAAATCGGTTTGTTCAACCGATTTTGAAATGATTTTGCGAATCATATTGTATGCCGTCAACGCTACCGTTATTTCCTTTTTGGCCATATCCTCTGTTTTGCTCCTTATAACATTAATTCCCATAAGTGTTTTAATTTCCCGGATAGTAATTTCAATATCCCATCGGGTGCTGTATTTTAGGATTATCTCCATGGCGGATATTTTTTCATCTATAATGGTGGTATATTGAACGCATTCCTTTTGTTCGTCATTGGGGGAAGGAAAGCTTATTCTGCGCATGGTTATTGTCGCCGGAAACTCCTTCCATTGCTCCTTGCTTATCCATGCCGGCCTGTTTTTGGGTTTGCAAAGTTCTGCTATCTCATCACTTTGGGCAATCTTTTTAATAACTCTATAGCTCCTGTCTCTTTTACCGGGTACAATGAGGTGGCACCCCCTTTTCTGTATTAAGCAAAAAACGGCGTAGGTGCTATAGAGGTCATCTGCCAACAATAAGCTGCCTTCAGGCAACTTTTCGATTAACGGCTTTATTAACTCCAGTTCCGATTGATGGCGGGTACCAATTGCGAAAGCATGTACCTGTCCGCTGCCTTGCCGCAAGACAGCCTGGAGTAATAGCTGGGGATAGGCATTATCGCCCTCTTTTACAAAGTATTTCTTTCTTAATTCTTCTGTATCCTGCATTTGAGCGTAGGTGCCGTCTGTTACAAACGTTTCCCTGCCCTGCCACTTTTTACCATTCATTTCCTTAAAATCCGCCGAATAATCAAATATTTTATTTACCAAAGTATTATCTATACGGACACGGGCCTTAGCGTATGCGGCAGTATTGTCCGACACTTCCTTGCCTTTGCTCTTAGCCAACCGGGAAGCATAAAGCCTTCGCGGCCCCCGTTTTTTCGGCGCTCCGGCTGCAATGCTCCGGTTTTCTTCGTCCTGCTCTGATTGTAGCTGAATGGCTTCGTCCTTTTTTATTTCTTTTCCTTTCATCTCAAAGACTTCCTTGAAGATATTTACTGATTGTTTTAATGATTTATCCTCCTGTATGGCTGTAACCAGCATGGTCAAAAGAGTGTTTTCTTCATTGTATATCCGGTCTCGCTTCGCTGTAGCGGACTGATGTCCTTCTATCAGGTGGTATGGGAAACCTTCATCAATATTA
>DATKQQ010000079.1:0-9616 GCA_035532615.1 Hanamia sp. | reverse complement strand
TCTGAGGCTTGCTTTACGATGGTTACATAATCTTTGTCCATCGGACGCAGCCCGGTAGTTTGTTTGTTTTGCATTTTACATTTTTTGTAGTGATTAAATATTTTATGCAAAGCAAAAGCCTCTGAAGTTATCGGAGGCTTTGCAAATTACCGTAGGTTTAGTACAACACAAGTATTTGCAATAGCAGGGGGCGACGTGCAAGTCCTCATCTATAAATCATTATCAGCAGCAGTTCCAGCGTGACATTAGTAATTTAGCTTTTGTTCATATCTTCATCTATAGTTTTTCAATCAGTGGTAGTTTGAGCTGACGTTTTTCAAATGCCCTGCCATCGCAAATACTCAACGTTATCCAGAACTACTTACAAAACACTTATAGTGTCCCCAATAGCGTCCCCAACAAATTAAAAAGGCCTTGAAAGTTAATACTGACAAGGCTTTTAAATTTAATAAGTACCCGGGATGGATGTTCATTAATAAATAATTAGTAGAATAAAAGTGATTAATTTCAAATAAACCGTCCCTATGCCATCCCCTAAAAATTAAAAAAGCCTTGAAAGTCAATACTAACAAGGCTTTAAAATTTAAACTGGTGCCCGGGACTGGATAATCTTCATAATGCTGCTAAAAATGCTTATAGAGACCTAGTAAACGGGAAGAAGATGCCAACAGTGTATAAGATAAAAGACGCTTTAAATAAAGAGATATTTAAAGAAGAATACGCACAGTCAAAAGGATTCCTGCAATTTATTGAAGAACTTATAAGGGATACAAACAGAAAGAGAAATACAAAAAATCAATGGAAACAAACACTGCGTAAATTGTACGAATACAAAAAATCAACAAATAGTGAGGTGGATTTTGATACTATTAATCTGGATTTTTACGACGGCTTTATCAAATTTTTAACCAAAGAGAATTACACCAAAAACACAATAGGTGGTTTTATAAAAAACGTAAAGATATTTATGAATGAAGCTTTCGAAAGAAAACTTACAACTAATCTTGAATATCGGAATAGGAAATTTAGAGTTATGGAGGAACAAGTTGAAAAAATTTACTTGTCAGAAAAGGAACTTTCTAAAATATATAACCTTGATTTGAAAAAAAATCCAAGACTTGACAAGGTAAGAGACCTTTTTATAATAGGATGCTACACCGGCTTACGATTTTCAGATCTTATCGAGGTACGAAAAGAAAATCTTATAAATCAGGGAAGGCAAATTAAAGTGAGAACTGAAAAAACCAAAGAAAATGTAATTGTACCCATTCATAATTTTGTAAAGCAAATTCTTGAAAAATATGATGGTTCATTGCCGGAATCAATCAGCAATCAAAAGATGAACGATTATATCAAAGAAATTGCTAAATTAGCTGGTATTGATTATGAAATAAAAACTTCGATTACGCGAGGAGGTCATACGGAACATGAGGTAAACAAAAAATATGAATTGGTGACAACACATACAGCCCGGCGTTCTTTTGCGACTAATGCGTTTTTAAGTAATGTTCCTACTATTTCAATTATGAAGCTAACTGGACATAGAACAGAAAAGTCTTTTATGAAATATATTCGAATATCCCAGGAAGAAAATGCAAACAAATTATTAAATCATCCTTTTTTTAATTAAATCCATTCTATGAATTATAGAGACTATAATGAGATCGATAAGTGGAGAACTTCTGCAACAAAATATAAGAAAGAGTTAAATGACCTAATTCGAGAATATCTATCCCTAAAAAACAAAGATCGAACGTATGAAGAAGATATACAAAAACTAAAGAAGGAAATTGAGGAGTATAAGCAAGCGCTAAATAAACAAAAACAGCCTAAGACATCTCTGGGAGAGAAAATGTCTTTACTTCATCATTTCGAAATTGTAGACTTCGTCAATAAAATAAAGCTAGAACAAAAACAGAAGTACAAGTTACTGAGTTATATAGTTGATGCTCACGAAAAAAATGTCGCAGCATATTTCAATACTTCTATCAAGTATAAAGATTCATCATTAAACAATATTCCAAACAATGAGTTTTTAGTGAAGATATTTCACGAATTCAAAATGGAAGAGCCAGAAAAGCAGGCACAAACTAGGCTCGATGAACTACAACAAAAAAAACGATAACGTAAAATTCTTATAAAAGGAGTTACTCCATCACCCACTCCCTGAAGTTTTATTCCAAATTTCGCAGCTCATTAAATTAAATAAAATGAGTTACGAAATTCTACTAAATGGAGTTAATATAAGTATCCTTTTCGAAAAGCTCGAAAAAATAGAGAAGCTTTTAGACAGTTATTTAAACGCCCAACAACCAACTGAGATAAAACCTGATTTCATCTCAAGACAAGAAGTTGCAACGCTTCTAAAAATTACGCTCCCCACATTACATGAATGGACAAAATTAGGATGGCTCAAATCCTATAAAATTGGCAATCGGGTTTTATACAAACCTCATGAAGTAATGGAAGCAGTGAAAACAACCGCTATTAATAAACACAAAAAATATACTCTATGATTGACACAGTTGTAATAAGGCTACATAATATTAAAAGAAAATATAAAAGATTAATTAGGGCACTCAATATGGAAGACAAAACAGGTTATAGATTGGAAATCGGAATAGTGCCAACGGAAGAAATGAATGAAATGCAAAAATATCATAAAGACGCTGTCCAGGTTTTCAATATGTTGAAGCTAAACAAAACTGGGGAATTCTTAATAAAAACACAGTCCAGTAAAAGAAAGAGCACTTCTGGTCATTACGAGTTTTCATACATTATTAACATAAGTAAAGACTATCTGGAGATGAATTTTTCCATTCCCAAATATCAGTTTGGCAGTAATGTTTTTATGTATGTCGAGCATCAAAGAGATGTATACTTTAAATATTATGAGAACAGACTATTAGACTATAACATCAAAAAAGCACCTGATCTGTTCATGTGGTTTATTAAACACTTTTTAAAATCAGAATTCATAGTAGATACAATAGATTTAGAAGATGTGGAAATAAATAGAATAGATACATGTTTTAATCAGGTATTCAGTTCGAAACAAGAGGCTTTATATTATCACAGCTATCAGAAAAAGATTAGAAAAAAACATTCCCGGGATGAAGATTCAAAGAAAATCGATTACGACACATCCGTTATGTTCGCTAATGCTCGTTACGGCTCTAAAATTTATCATAAAGGTTCTGAGTACAAAAAAACAGATTTGAAACAGCATCTACGAATAAATCAGGAAAAAGGGTTTGAATTTTTTAAAACGGATAAAATACAAGAATTAGCTGATCGGACTTTGAGATATGAAATAACCTTTAGAAATGCAGAATTAAATTACCTTTTTAAACACAATATATTCAGAAAAAATTGCCCCGAATTTAAAATTGAACTTAGTATTTACAATAAGGTTTACGCTATTAAGCAAAGAAATAATAGACTTGCCAAACATATAGGAAATCTTCCTAAAGATGAAAGAGCCATGTATTTAAAATATAACCCCTACGAATCACTTCGCAAAAGTGACAAGATGAATTATAAAGCGGTTTCCCAAATAATGGAATCATGTCCAAAATTTATGCTTAAAGAAAATAGAAATTCAGAGGTATATAACAGCGTAATTGTAGTAAACATGACCAAATACCCCACTGCTTTGTTTAGCAAACAGCTTCTCACATTGTGTTTAAAAAAATTAGAAAGTTTTATTAAAGAATTTCAACTGAAAGAATTACCATCCGAAGAAGTAATCAGTATAAAAATCGACAGAAACAATTCAATGAATAGGCATAAATTACCTAAAGCCGACATGATCCAATTTTATGAGCTGCTTGCCAGTTCAGGTTCATTCAAGGAAGCTTCACGTATAAGTCGGTATTCCAGAGCAACTTTATACAGATATAAAGCAAGGTTTAAAAAAATAGGCATAGACGAAAAAAATATGCAGCCAGAAGAAAATTTCGAATTTCCAAAAGCCTCTATCGATTTGCAATCTTACCATAACTTTTTGCTGCAAAATTCAGAATTAATCAAAGGTCGACATATTCATTATGGATTATAAAGAATTTCAAGTGTTTGAAACATCGTTTGACAACTTCATAACGAAACTCAAAAGCAAAGGACAAATCGAAATACAATACCATTTTATTAAAGGTAGAATTCATGGGTATGATTTTTCCTTTTCTGGGTATCGAACCACAACTGGCTGGCATGGTATCCACTACTGCAAACAAAAAAATTGCTATTATTTTGGTACCCGAGAGTTAAAATCGATAAGAGTTTTACAACCAATACCGCTCGGATTACTAAACAAGATTCCTGAGCGAATGAAGGATACATTTTTTAGTGTTGTGCAGTCTAAAACTAAGACTACCTATAATAAAAAACTATAATGACTAAATGAAGATTTAGTATCAGGATGAGACGACTTGTGATATGTTATAGAAGAATACAAGTCGTCAACAGGGTCATATTATCTTTTTAAAATATTTTTAAAAAGTCGTTTTCAAGAGGTGATTTCTTTTAAGAGTGATAGTTTTTTGGGCGTGCAAATACCGGCTATTCGTTACAATCTTTCCCGATTCCAAAAAGACCACCAACGTTGCAAAACCTTTCGGCATCTGTGTTGCTTCTGTTCATCGCTCCCTGCGCTACACCACGGGAAACCCTGGTTCGCCTCAGATTCCTTTGTCCTGGTAAAAGCCATCTGCACAATACCAAAAGAGTTTTCACAAGGACAAAGAGATCTGACGGCCACAAAACCCTACACCAAAATTTTCCCTGGGTTTCGTCTCCGGTCGATTCTTGCATAATCAACACAGAAGCACGCTGCGAATCCGAAAAGGATTTCCACTACTATCCGGCACGCTACATTAACGGCAGTTACAAATTCTTCCGACTGCTTCTGAAAATCATCCGCCAGAACTTTAGTTAAAGCCATATTATAATTATTATGCTTCCTGATTAAATACATTAGCCAGTAAGTGAAAGTCAAGAGTATGGTATACCAGATTTATCAATAGAACGGATTGTCCTAACGACAATACAAAAAGTATAATTGCATAGTTTATGATGAATATATTTTTTGTATACTTACATCTTATAACACGAATACAAGTGTTGGTAGCATGTATACCGGCAACAGTACTGTAATTTGACTCTAGTTCAATCCTCGTCAGACTCCCCTTTTTTTATTTAATAAAATCAATACCTTTGACAAATAAAGTCAAAACAAATTAATTCAAAGATGGATAGTTTTGGAAGCCAAATAAAAAAATTAAGAGAACAACAACAACTGCCCTTAAGAACTGTGGCAGCATATTTAGATATAGACCAGGCTTCACTTAGTAAAATTGAACACGGACGCCGCAAAGCATCTAGAGAACAAGTGATTCAATTGGCAAAATACTTTAACACAAATGAGAATCAATTACTGGTTACTTGGCTTAGCGATAAATTAGCTCATGAAATACAAGACGAAGACTTAGCAATTCAAGCATTAAAAGCTGCTGAAAAAAAAGTTGATTACTTTAAAAAGAAAAAATGACAGAAATCGAAATCCAAAATATTTTTCAAAATGGAGCAACTTGGCTTCGTGCTGATTTCCATTTACATACCAAATCTGATAAAGAATTTCTTCCATTTACAGGTACAGACGGGGAATTTATTGCAGCATATATTGAGAGATTAAAAGTCCAGAATATTAATATTGGCGTTATTACTAATCATAACAAGTTTAATAAGGGGGAATTTATCGCATTAAAAAAGAAAGCAAAAAAAGAAGACATTGGCTTGTTTGCCGGTGTTGAATTTTCATTAAAAGAAGGGATTCATGTATTAATTGTTTTTGATGATAAATGGTACAAAGGCGAAACCGATAATATTAGTAAATTTCTTGAAAAGGCATTTTATGGTGTTTCAAACTATGATAAACCTGATTATCCTAATTCAAAGGTTGATTTAAAGGAATGTGTAGAAACTTTGGACGAAATAGGACATGATTATTTTATAATACTTCCTCATATCGATGACAGGAATGGATTGTTTGAAGTTTTAAAAGGTAGAACAAGGGATGCATTTATAGAGCAAGAATCTTTCCGAAAGGTTTTAGCCGTTCAGAAAAGTGGAAATGTAGAAAACTATAAACTTCTTTGCCAATTACTGAATAACCGGAAGATTGCTTGCGTTGAAGGTTCAGACAATGCTCATGGAGGAATTGAAACAATTGGTAATGGGAGAAGTACTTTTATTAAAATTGGAGATTTTAATTTCGAAGCTTTAATGTATGCCCTGACAGACTGCGAATATAGAGTTTCTCCTAAAACAAAACCAGAAATTAAAAACTCTTATATTAAATCAATTGCCTTTGAAGGTGGCCTCCTTGACGGAACACGAATTGATTTTTCCCCCGAATTAAATAATTTAATCGGAATCAGAGGTAGCGGAAAATCTTCTATCTTAGAAATAATAAGATATACGCTCGGCATTCCATTATCAGGAATTGCTGTTGACCCCACATATAAAAATGGATTGATTGAGCATGTTTTGAAAAGCGGCGGAAAATCAATTGTAACAGTCGTTAATATCCACAAAGAAGAATACAGGATTGAAAAAATCTATGGTCAAAAGGAAGATATTTTCAAAGAAAATATCTTGCAACCAGGAATTTCAATTGATGCAGTATTTGACCATCCTGTTTATTTCGGACAGAAAGATTTATCTAACAAGGATGCTGACTTTGAAGCAGACCTTATTCAAAGACTTATAGGCATAAGGTTAAAAGGAGTGCAATCAAAAATAGAATTGAAAAAAAGAGAAATTGAAAATATAATTTCTGAAAATAAAAAACTGCGGAATCTTCATGAATTAAAAAAAGACACTGAAACATTAATTCAGAACTCAAAACATCAGCTTGAATTATATAAGAAAAAAGGTGTCGAAGAAAAACTCAAGCAACAAATATTGTTTGATACGGATATATCAAAAATAACGCAGACACTAAACAGTGTTAATTCGTATATAAATGAATTAAGTTCAATTACTTCCAGTCATGAATACTTCTTTCAACAAGAAATCAAAGGCTCTGATTTAAACAAAGAATTTTTTGAAGAAATTAGTGGCTGGATAACAGAATTAAAAAAAGAATTTGAAAAAATAAAACAAGCTTTCACAAGCTCCATATCAATCCAATCTAAAATGAATTTGGTTTTATCCAAAATCAATACTAAGAAAGAGAGTCTTAAAGAGGAATTTGCGAAAATCAAAAGAGAAATAAACACCGATACGATAAATCCTGATAATTTTCTAAACCTTAACAGACAAATTGATACGGCTCAATTGAAATTGAAGGAAATTGAGAATTCTGAAAAGAAACGCAATGAGTTAAGAAATTCCCTTCTTAAAAGACTTCTTGAATTAAATAATATTTGGCTAGAAGAATTTCGTTTACTAAAAGCTGAGGTGGATAGAATTAACTTGGCTGAAAATAAATTAAAGATTGATGTTAATTTTAAAGGTCGAAAAGAAAAATATTTAGATAAATTAAAACAAGTGTTTAGGGGAACCGGAATTTATGAAAGCTCCTATAAAAAAATATCAGAAACCTATCCTGATTTCATTGAAATTTATAAGGACTCCAAAAAGTTAGAGGATATATTAAGTGAAAATCATGTCGTAGATTTTAAAAGAAGATTTTTCGAGGTTTTAGAAGACATGCTTACATATAAGGTTGACAACAAAATCACAATCAATTATAATGGAAAGCCGCTAGATAAACATTCGCTTGGACAAAGAGCTTCGGCTTTGATACTTTTTTTATTGGCTCAAAAGGAAAATAATGTTTTAATTATTGACCAACCTGAAGACGATTTAGACAATCAAACAATATATGATGAAGTTATCAAAGAAATAAAGAAGATTAAAGGTAATATGCAATTTATCTTCGCCACTCATAATGCAAATATTCCAGTTTTGGGCGATAGCGAGAAAGTTATTTCTTGCAGTTATGATGAAAAGAAAATCTTTATTCACTCGGGTACAATTGATAACCATCAAACTCAAAGATATATAGTTGATATTATGGAGGGGGGCGATGAAGCTTTCAATAGAAGAAAAAATATTTACAGTATTTGGAACATTGAAAAATCGAAATAAAATGACCGCTATAGAATTATTGGATATAATAAGTACAGGAGAAACGAGTAAGGTGCAATTCAAAGAAACTTTGCCAAATCCTGAAAGCATGAGCAGAGAAATGGTAGCTATGGCTAATTCATTAGGGGGAATGATTTTATTAGGTGTCAAAGACAAAATCGGTACTGTAATAGGCCTTAGTCCAGAACAAATTGAATATGCGGATAGAAGAGTATCTGAGTTTGCGGACAATTTAAGACCACCAATTTATCTATCAACGGAAGTTGTAAAAATCAATGATGGGAACGCTGTTAAAAATGTTTTGATTTTACACGTCAGTGAAGGAATTAATAAGCCCTATAAAACGTCGCAAGGAGAAATTTATATTAAGCAAGGTTCTAACAAAAGGCTTTTAACAGATAATGCCGAAATAATGCGACTTTTCCAGCATAGTGGGAATTTACTAGCAGATGAAATGGAAGTTTACGGAACTTCATTAGAAGATGTGAGTGAGAAATCCTTTTCAGAATATTTTAAAAAGGAATTCGATAGAAGTTATCAAGAAAGAGGATTAACATTTGAAGATGCGCTGCGAGCAAAAAGAGTGTTAAGAAATAATCAATTGACTTTAGCTGGTTTGCTATTCTTTGGCAAAGACCCACAATCTGTAAAGCCGGCTTTCACAATAAAAGCTGTTTCCTATTTTGGTAACAATATTGCAGGTAACGAATATAGAAGCAAGCCGAGAGATTTAAAAGGTACAATTCCTGAATTGTTCGAGTCTGGTATGAGGTTCTTGATGGAAAGCCTTGATTATATTCAATCAGGTGAAAGTTTTAATTCGCCGGGAAAATTAGAAGTTTCACAAATAGCATTGGAGGAACTTCTTCAAAATGCATTAGTACATAGAGATTATTTTAAGAATTCGCCAATTCGTTTGTTAGTCTTTGACGACCGCATTGAAATAATCAGTCCAGGAAAACTTCCAAATAGTCTGACGATAGAAGATATTAAATACGGCAACCCTGTAATTAGAAATAATCAAATAGTTTCATTCAGCACACATACTTTACCTTTTAGCGGTTTAGGTTCGGGGGTAAAAAGAGCACTAGAGGAAGAACCTAATATCGAATTAATAAATGATATTGAAGGTGAGAAGTTTATTGTTAGAATCCCAAGACCAGAAAAGAAAAAATAAATTTGGTTTGACAAAACGTTAATCCCGAAAAGTAGAACGCCAGCTGCCAACAAGGCTTGCCAAATTGGGGGCGTACAGAATTCTATGACCCCAACTTCGGCAAGCCCTGCCCGTTCTCCAGAATTACTTACAAAACATTTAAAGTGTCCCCAATAGTGTCCCCAAAAAATAAAAAAAGTCTTGAAAGTTAATACTAACAAGGCTTTAGAATTTAACAAGTACCCGTGATGGATGTTCATTAATAAATAATTAGTAGAATAAAAGTGATTAATTTCAAATAAACCGTCC
>DATKQQ010000078.1:0-2183 GCA_035532615.1 Hanamia sp. | reverse complement strand
CATCTTATAATCGCCTGAGTGCCTGTCAACAAGAGTTTGAAAGGAGGTTGAGGACACTAAGCCCATTAATTGGGCAAACACATATTTACCTGTAAACATAATGAATTGATTTTCAGGTAAATATAAAATTAAAAACTTTGGGAAATCCAAGTCGTCTTAGGTGCTAAATCCTCTGTAATTCAATGCTGACAATATTTTCAAAGAACTATTTATTACGACAACGCAATGCTAATGAGATTAATTATAAACTCAATCGGTTGCAGAAGTAAAAATAATTCTAACTTTATGGCAGCATCTTATTTCAAAACACAAAAAACCATGAAATGAAAAACAAGTTATTGTTGCTGGCGCTTTCATTGTTCACCTTTGGTTCTGCCTGGTCGCAAGTAGATCTGATGAAAAAAATCATCAACAACAAAAGCGACAGTTCCAAAGAAGGATTTCAATTTACCACTGTAGTAAATGCTGAAGCTACACCCATAGAAAACCAGGGAGCATCGGGTACCTGTTGGAGTTATTCCACCAATTCTTTTCTGGAATCCGAAATGATTAAAAATGGTGGGCCGGCTATTCACCTTGCCCCCATTTATTCTGCCCGTTGTGCATATATGAACAAGGCTATCAACTATGTGCGTATGCACGGCGCCGTTAGCTGGGGAGATGGCGGCGAACCTCATGATGTTATAAATATGTATACTAAATACGGAACGATACCCGAAGCAGATTTTACAGGATTGAATTATGGCACTAAAATCAATGACTTCGGAGAAATGATGAGTGTAATTAAAGCCATGCTGGATGCTGTAATTAAGGCTCCCAACGGCGGTACACTAACGCCTAACTGGGAAACGGCTGTCAGCAATGTATTGGATGCCTATCTCGGACCTGTTCCCAAAACATTCGAATATAACGGAAAGGAATATTCGCCGGAAAGTTTTGCCAAAGATGTAGTGAAATTGAATCCTGCTAATTATATAGAATTCATTTCACAAACCAACACACCTTACTGGAAAAAAGCCATGATGATGGTTCCCGACAACTGGGAATTTCAACAAGATTATAATATCCCTATGAATGATATTACCACCGTTATAGATTATGCGCTTAAACATGGTTACACGATTGCCTGGGGAGCCGATGTAAGTGAAAAATCTTTTAGCTGGAAAAATGGTATTGCTTATGTTCCGGCAACTTCTTATAAAGACATGACGCCCGGGCAGCGATCTACCATGTTTGATGGCCCCAAGTGGGAGATGACTATAACACCGGAATTAAGACAAAAGGCTTTTAATGATTATCAAACTACAGATGACCATGGCATGCAGATTACCGGTATTGCCAAAGATCAGAATGGCAAAGAGTGGTATATCGTAAAAAATTCATGGGGAACTCACAATGATTATAAGGGTTATTTATATGTATCCAAAGATTATGTACTGTATAAAACAACCTCGTTTATGGTAAATAAGAGTGGTGTTCCCGGAGATATTATGCAAAAGCTGGGGTCCTGATTTTCCAAAGTCTTTACTGGTACCTGGGACCTGGAAAGTTCATTTATTTACTTCTTCTCAAATTTCATAATGTGGAGCCAATATTTTTTTATACAGTCTCCTGGTAAATCTATGAGGAAAAGATTTTAATTACTTCGGTTGTGTCGTTATCATCAATTGCCGAAAAGCTTAAATTTTCCTATAGTGATAATTTTTATTAAAAAGTAGTTATGCTATAGATTTCAATTTGTTGCTCGCTGACACCTCATCTGCCAGAAGTTTATCAATTGAAATATTCCTGTTAATCATCTTCAAATTTATCATTATTCTGAAATTTATATTGCAAAACTCCCCGATTAAGAATCAGATGGCCAAGGTGAGTAAAGCAACAAAAAATAAAGAATTTTATTTGCTCTTTTAAAGATTTCAATGGTTATATTTTAGCGAAAATTAAAGTAACGAACAGGTACAAATCTGGAGGCCTTCGCCAGTGGGGAGTCGCCTATGAAGAGTAAAATTTTCGGAAACAACCTCTGATAAATTATCTATAATCCCTAAGCCGGACAAGCCGGAACTAAACAGGAAAACATTTAACTTTCCAATATTATGGAATCACTTACTCAAAGATATTGCGAAAAAATCAGCGGCATACTTGGTTGTTACGACCGCATAGTTATCACTGGCACACTGCCT
>DATKQQ010000077.1:0-2497 GCA_035532615.1 Hanamia sp. | reverse complement strand
TTGGTATTAGTAACTAAGTATAGATAATTCATTATTTAACTTTGCAAACAATAACTTAAGGCTATATATGACCATATAGATTCTCTTTGAATAACACTTTGTTCGTCTTCTGAATCTTGCTAAAAAATGTCTTATTCTGCTATTATATCCTTCCACTGTATATGTTTCTGCTTTAGATTGTATATGTTTTTCGTGAGGTAAACATTCTGCGTAACTCTTCCAATAATCAGAACAATAAACTCCGGTTTCTATGTCTTTAATCCTTTCCCATAATTCTTTTCCTGTTTCGGTACTCCTGTCCCCAACAACGAAATCCATGTATCGTTTTCCTCCTCTATCAACTGCAATCCATATCCAACAATAGTTTTTTTTGACATAATATAGCTATGCATCTCATCTAATTCAACTACTTCAACCGGTTTGTCATTCTTTACTTCACTTAATTGATTACCATATTTTTTTATCCATTTAATAACCGCAACATGACTCACGCCTAATAACCTTCCAATAGAATTAAAACCAAGTCCTTCCAAATACATCATCAAACCCAACCTTCTTTCTGAGGGAAGTTTAGCTGTTGATTTTTGTTCTACTGAATAATTGTTCCCACAATCCTTGCAACGATATCGTTGGCGCCCTTTTACAAACCCATTTTTTACTTTCTTTTCGCTGTTACATTTTGAACATTTCATATCTTTTTTATGTTGGTTAGACCGCAAATATACAAAATCTATATTTAGTTACTAATACCGGCGACTTATATATGCCAAATAATAAAAGTAGCGCATCAGAAGATGCTGTAGGTAGGTATGAGGAACCATGTAAAAACCATGTACATTATAAAAACTCAGAGCAATGGAAAGAAGATATTCATTATAGAAAAGGAAAGTGGGGAGAAAGAAAATTATTTGTTTTTGATCCAGCTAATTGTTTTGTCTGGGACAAACCATTAATACATATAAATAGTCATCCCTTAATAATGTAATAAACAACTGATTGTGAATAACTTATGATAACTTCATGTAGGAAATAATTGCAAGGAAATGTAGTTTTGTTGGCAAAACCTTGCATATTTTTATGTTGGCAAAAACAAAAAACACATCTCAACTTGGCTTTTATAGCACATTTGAAGAACAACTTAACCCACACCATCCGCTTTACATTCTGGAAGGAAGGATAAACTGGCAATACTTTGACGATTCCTTTGCGAAGCATTATAGCGATGAGGGTCGTCCTGCAAAAGAAATTCGCCTTATGGTAGGATTACTAATACTCAAGCATGTCCGTAATCTGAGTGATGAGAGTGTGGTGGAGCAATGGGCTGAAAATGCCTATTACCAATACTTTACAGGAGAAAAAATGTTTGCCCGTGAAGAGCCATGCGAAGCCAGTGAGTTGGTACATTTCAGGAATCGTATAGGGGATGAAGGAGTGGAACTGATACTAAAAGAAAGCATACGGATTAATGGCAAAGATGGAGAGGAGCAAGACGCTACAACAGACACTACTGTGCAAGAAAAAAATATTACCTTCCCAACGGATAACAAGTTGCATCGGAAGATTATAAAGAAGTGTGTTGCTATTGCAAACAGGGAAGGGATAGAACTTCGGCAGACATACACACGTATCTTAAAGAAGTTATTAATGGAACAGCGTTTTAGGAACCACCCCAAGAATAAGGGGCGTGCAAAAAAGGCAGACAGGAAAGTAAAAACAATAGCCGGAAGATTAGTCAGAGAATTAGAACGCAAACTACCACCGGATAAACATCAGGATACGCTAACTTTGTTCAAAAGAATATTAGCCCAAACTAAAAGCGACAGTCATAAAATATACAGTCTTCACGAGCCCCATGTTCAATGTATCAGTAAAGGCAAAGAGCATAAGAAGTATGAATTTGGAAGCAAAGTAAGCATTACCGTTACTAAAAATACCGGCGTTATTATCGGCGCTATAAACATAGAGAAAAATGTACATGACAGCAAAACACTTCAACCGGCCATAGAACAACAACAAAGGCTGACGGGTATCACCCTGAAGAATACTTTTGTGGATAGAGGATACAGGGGTATAAAAGAAACGCTGGGAACTAAAATAATCATCCCGGACAGTCCAGGTAAATCACGTAGTAATTACGAAAAACAAAAACTAAGAAAAGGATTTAAGCGCAGAGCAGCCATAGAGCCCAGAATAGGACACCTCAAACAAGACCATCGCTTGAGCCGCAACTATTACAAAGGAATTAAAGGGGATAATAGAAATGTGATGCTGGCTGCCGCTGCTATGAACTTCAAAAGGATGATCAATAAGTGGAAACTAAACCCACTTATTTTTTTGTTTTATTTTTTTCAAGCCATGTTTGGGCACTTTCAGTCCAAATTGAACCCACTTTTATTTTTGTTTAGGCGGGAGGTACTATTTTTCCTTCCTTTTAAAAAATCAGCAGTACAATTTTCTTACCCTCAAATCTCTAAATTTGGTTTTTAAGGGACGACTA
>DATKQQ010000076.1:0-64614 GCA_035532615.1 Hanamia sp. | reverse complement strand
GATGATTCAAAACCTGGTATGGGCTACCGGTTATAATGCAATTGCCATCCCTTTGGCAGCAGGTGTTCTGTATACTTCAGGGTTTGTCTTAGGCCCTGCTTTAGGCGCTGTTTTGATGAGCCTGAGCACAATAGTTGTAGCAATAAATGCACAACTTTTAAAAAAGAAGATAGTGTAGATGAGATAAAGCAACTTGCTCTATGATGGTCTCATTTATGTTTCGGAGGTGGAACAAATTGTAAAGATCAGAACAGGGAAAGATGGCCGGGATGATTTGTATTAATTTTTGATAAAATTCTGCTAAACTATGGCGTTAACAGGTCTGTAGCTTCTGTTGATTTTTTGCGCCTGATTTTTGCCTATATAAAAATAACCTATGAAGATGAAAAGCTTACTGAAGATGAAATGGCCAACATTAAATTTTTAAAAACTTTATTTCATATTCAACATGGTAATTTTTATTACCATAAAAAATGGGATGCAGAGAAAACCATAATGGACCAGTTATCAAAAATATAAGCTGATGATTTTATAAAAGAAGAGGAAGCAGAATTAAAATCAGCAATCCAGAAAATATTCGATCTGACGTATGACCAAATGAATGACTAAGCTAAAATAAAAGCGGCGGTGTCCATTCAAAAAGGGGCCGATCCTAAAGTAAAGATTTGTATATATTTTTCACCTATGAAGAGTATTTTAAATTACGGCCTTCTTAGTGAAACAATTTTTTATCAATAGCCTGGAATTCTCACATAGAGTATTTTGCCTTACGATCCCCCCGCAATCATATTCCTTTAAAACTTAGCAGTAAATCCCAGGTAAAAACTTCTTCCAACAGCAGGGATTATTCCGGGGCCTGGATATTCGTCTGTCCTGCGCGTAAAATAGGATTGGTCAGCAAGATTATTTACACCACCTTTTAAAGAGTAATTATTGATTTTATAAGTAGCGCTGAAATCTAAAACGATATAAGCAGGAATGTAACCGGCGATTGGATCAGCACTCACTTTTACATTGGTTGCATCTCCAAAAGCATCACCTACATAATTCAATTGGAAGGTGGATGAAAACTTTTTGTTATTATAATTCAACCCCACTCTTTCTATTTCTTTCGCCGCAGCTTCTACCCGATTTCCTTTATATTCTCCACTGGTGTATCGTGCATCAATATAGGCGAATGAATTAAATACGCTTAGTCCTTGTTTTGAATGCTGATTCAGATATTTTAAAATATTAAATTCTACATACGCTTCCAAACCTTTATGCACGCTATTGGCAAAATTGGTTCTATAAGAATACTCCGTTCCTGATGACGTGTCTGTCTTTACAACAACACCAATCCGGTTATTATAGGCCAAATAAAATAAGCTGACATCGAAATTCAAATAATTTTTTATAGTACCTCTATAGCCAAAATCCGAATTAAACCCATAAGCGTCTTTTAAGTTAGGGTCAATCTTTGAAGTTACACCAAATGGCTCCATTTGGCTATAGTCAATAGGTCTGTAATTCTGGCTTATATTACTGTACAAATTGGTGTTATTCGATATTTTATATTCCAAACCAACTCCGAATAATGGAAATGTCCTTACGCGATCATCATTGGGGACTAGTTTTACATTGTCAACAATTTTATAACCTTTTTCAGTAGTTTTTAAATATTCAAACCTTAATCCAGGTGTTATTGAAAAATATCTCCCCAACCTGAAAATATTCTCAAAAAATGGAGCTATGTTAAGCGTGGTAAAATTTAAATTATATCCCCAATCACCTTTGATCGATAAGTCAAAGTCACTTCCTGTAGTACCTTCACCTCCACCCATTCTTTTAAACCATGCGTAACCAAACCTAACACCACCGGCAATTGTAGATTTAGTTTTCCCCAATAAATAGTTAGTTGAAAATCGCACTTCACTTGCTACACTATGCATATCCTCTTTCCCTACTTCTCTTGGCACAAACTGGCTGGTTGCCGGGTCAATAATATCTAAGGCGCCAGGACCTCCATCCTCGTTTCTCCACACCAAAGAACGATTACTGAAAATATACGTTGCCTTTATGCTGACAGTCGTATTTTCATTTGGTTTTATATTTATAGAATTACTTAAAATATTCCAGGGGCTTTTAAGCCAGTTTCTTGCGCGAATAGAAGCTTTGGGATTTGCATTAAAAAGGCTGTCTGATAATCCTCCCGGCATTTGTATTCTATTGCGCAGCAAAGAATATTCAAGGCCGATATTCATTTTCTCTGAGACTTCATATTCCACCTTTCCAAAGCCTGAAAGCTGCCACTGCTGACTGTTTGGCCGGTAACCATCCATATTTCTATATTGAAGAAAACCATAGTATTTTAACTTTTTATAATTTCCACCGATAGAATTGAAAGTATTAAACATTCCATAACTGCCTCCCGTTTGAGAAGTTACAAATTGAAAAGCTTTGTCTTTGGGAGCATCTTCTGTTACGTAGTTTACCAATCCGCCAAACTGAGCGCCGAATTGCAATGAAGCAGCGCCTCTTACCATTTCAATTCTTCTTACACCCTCCATGGGAGGAATATAATAGGCTTCATTATAACCATAAACATCGGCGCTGATGTTATACCCGTTTTGCCTTGTATTCATTTCAATACTTTGCGTAGGATTTAAACCTCTTGTCCCAATTCCGTTTGCAGTAAACCCGCTGCTTTCGGTCTCAACAATATTTAATCCCGGAATTCTGCCAAGAATCTGGCGTGTATTGTTGATGGCTTTATTTGCATCAAGGCTATCGACAATAATTACCTCAGTTTTCTTGCCGGTATAAATAATAGCATCCTGGCTTCCTAATAAATGCCCCACTCCGTTCAATGTTTTATAACGGGGCACGATGATTTCCTTTAAGGTTTTGGCTGAGTCGCTGTTCTGCGCGTTAACAGTAATGGATACTTGTAATATAATTATTGACAGTATGATTCTTCTAATATTCATTTTTACAGATTTATTTCTGCAAAAGAAGTATGCATAGCATCAAATGATTTGCGAAATAGGGAAAAGTGATTTGCGAAATAGGGAAAAATTGTTACCATCATGATTGATAGCTTCATAGCTAAAAATCGGAAAAAGTTTTATTTCGATCTGTAAGGAAAGAAAAGAATGATCTCTTTTATAATTTGATTTTTTTTCCTTTTGGGCGTTTCCCTCCTGCCGTCGGGTCGGGCTTTCCGCAGTACATGGTACTTTGCTGCGATCCCTAACACGTATTAATGATGGAAATCTGGCAAGAGTAGATTATAATGCTTTCAGCTTATTTTGGGGAATTCCTGTATTTTAATAACTTGCTTTTACCATAGCATATGAGTTTTCACTAGTTAGCCATATCTCATATCGCGATTTGCGATTTACGATAAAAACAATTATATTTGCTTTATGAAAAATCACAGCGGAATGCGACCGCAGGATATCGCAGTTTTATTGAAAATTATATCAAAGGGAAATACTCCCTGGAGGCATCAGGACCTTTCCAACGAACTGTTTATTAGCCAGTCGGAGATTTCTGAATCATTACACAGGAATCAGGTTGCCGGATTAATAGGCGCAGACAAAAAGAAAGTTTACCGGCAATCCTTGCTTAATTTCATTGAATATGGCCTTCGCTATGTATATCCGGCAAAACCAGGTGCAATGGTCAACGGTATTTATACTGCCCACTCTCATCCTTTCATGCAACATCAATTTAGATCAGAGATAAATTATGTCTGGCCGACAGAAAGGGGATCTGTGAGAGGACTGTCAATAGAACCGCTATATAAAGAAGTAGTAAAAGCTGTTATATTAGACGAAAAGTTATACAAAATGCTCGCACTGATAGACGTTGTGAGAGTAGGCAGAATGAGGGAACTACAAATAGCTCTTGAAGAATTAAATAAAATGATTATAGAATGAGCCATAGTGTTAATATTAGCCGCATCAAAGAAGTAAAAAGTGCTCTTGAGACACTTAAAGACAACATGGTTTTTGTAGGGGGAGCTACTGTATCTCTTTATGCGGAAAGGATGGCTGAGGAAGTTCGTCCAACAAAAGACGTGGACATACTTGTCGAAATATGGAGCCGGTGGGACTTCGCTGATCTTGAAGAAAGAGTGAGGCAATTAGGTTTTGTAAATGATATGAACGCAAAATTTCTGGGCCGTTATATTCTTGGAGATATCATAGTTGACTTAATGCCCACATCTCCTGAAATTTTAGGATTTGCTAATAAATGGTATGAAGAAGGTTTCAAAGCTTCGGTTGACTTTGAGATTGATGAAACCACCAAAATCAAAATATTGCCGGCAGAATATTTCATCGCCACAAAGATTGAAGCGTTTAAAAACCGTGGAAGTGGCGATGGTCGTTTAAGTCATGACTTTGAAGATCTTATATTTGTACTCGATAACCGGGATTCCATTTGGAGCGAAATTAAAACAGCAAGCCTTTCTCTTCGGGGTTACCTAGCAGAAGAATTTGCATCATTTTTAGACAACCCTAATATTGAGGAATGGATTTATGCGCACACCGCCACAAGTTCACCTCCGGCTGTCGACTATATTATAAATAACATGAAAGAAATAGCATCTCCTGGAAAGGATGACAATTCTTAGCCATTAAATAAATTTTTTCCATTAAAATATGGCTCATAATCGACATACCGCTTTCTGTTATCGCTATAACCATTGTGCGGAATAACGGCCATGGGGTTGCATACCACAAATTTACCGCAATTCCGCAGTGCCCGGTCGATATGCTGATCTTCCGGCAATGCCAGCATTTGATCATAAAAACGTTCATGAATAATATAAAGCGTAGTCCCTGAAAAATCAGTTGTCAAATTGTTTTCGTCTATATTTCCATAGACAATACCTCCCAAATAGATATCAAAATCATCCGGGATATTTGCAAGATAAAAATTGAATGCACCGGGAGCCGTAAAATGCAAATCATCTTCACCAATTAAAACCGATTGAGACCCTTGCAATTTAGCATGCCTGATAATATTTTTATGTGCTCTGGAAATCCCTCGTCTGGTAAGTGTATTATCAACAACTCCTTCCCACATTTTAAAGTTGCTAATTTTTTGAGTTGCAATTTCATCTTTTAAGAGTTGCAATCTGTCAACCCTTTGAGCAAGATGAATAATATTGAGAAACATTAAGAAGTACTTTTAGGATGAATTTAATGTAATTTAAATTCAGTCATGTCCCTATTTTTAAAGGCTACTATAATACCTTTTTATCCGGTTAAACCCTCGCATCATTTAATGATTTCTTAATTCAAATGTAAGACAAATCATTACTTATGAAAAAGTGTAGATCACAGAATAGATCAGAAATAACGAGTATAAATTGAGAGTTTAAGCAATTTCTTCGAGCGTTCCCCTCCTGCCGTCGGGTCGGGCTTTCCGCAGTACATGGTACTTTGCTGCAATCCCTAACGCGTAAATAAAAAAGTCTATCCTTATCACATACAGTAACTCCAAGGGAGCTAATTCGATCATTTTCCTGACGGCTGGAAAATGATCAGGTAACCATAATTTCCATCACCTCCGGTAACCATTTTCCTCCCATATGAATCATTTGTAAAACTCAATAAAAAATTATCTTAAATTTATAGGTACTAACCAATTCTAAAAGGTTTAATTTCTAAAAAATGAGAACAAAACTTAAACCCGGCGAAAAGATGATTCTTTTAACCCGGCGGCATTGGTATCCTTCCTTGTTTTTCCCAATGATTCTTTCCTTCTTCCTCGTACTTATAGGTATTGGTTTGGGCAGTCAACGGTCTGTTTATTATCTCATCGCAGTTGCTGGTGTATTAAATGCTATTTACAGAATCAATTACAGGCGCTGTGATATCTGGATGGCAACTAATCTCCGGGTAATTGATGAATATGGTCTGTTTAATCATTATACAATAGAAAGCCCGCTTGATAATATTAATAACGTTTCCTTTAGCCAAACGCTATGGGGGCGGCAGATGGGATATGGAAATGTAATGATACAAACCGCTGCAGACCGTGGGGCCACCACTTATTTTGGGGTGGAAAACCCTGATACACTTAAGGATACAATTACTACTATGCAGGAAGAATATAGAAAATCAGCAGGGCGTGAAGAAGTTACAGCTTTGGCTGCCCTGGTAAATGGCAGGCAACCGGCAAACAACAAGGCTTCTCTTGCTGATGAGTTAGAAAAAACCTATAAACTCAAACAAAAGAGAATCCCAACAGAAGATGAATTTAATAATTTAAAAATAAAAATTTTAAACGCTTAATTTTTGTTTTGCTTTCTTAAGTAACAGTAATGAATAAACGAAAACAAGGCCTTCATCTTAAACCATTTAATAATGAATTACCAAAACCTCTCTCTGGCCTTTAGACGCATTAATACTGATCTGCCACTTCTTCCCTACTTGCAGCAAATATGCGATGGAATCGTGGCTGAAAAAGCAGACAAACCAGGGGTTGATAAAATTCTTTTAAACTATGGCGTTAACAGGTCCGTAGCTACGGTTGATTTTTTGCACCTGATTTTTGCCTATATAAAAATAGCCCTTGAAGATGAAAAGCTGACCGATGATTAAATGGCCAATATTAAATTTCTAAAAATACTGTTTAACATTCAACCCGGCGATTTTTATTACCATAACAAATGGGATGTTGAGAAAACCATAATGGACCAGTTATCCAAAATATACGCTGATGATTTTATAACAGAAGAGGAAGCAGAATTAAAATCAGCTATTCAGGAAATATTTGATCTGACATATGATCAAATGAATGACTATGCGAAGATTAAAGCAGCGGTGTCCATAAAAAAAGGAGCCGACCCGAAAGATTTGGATGTAGTCTTCACCTATGAAGAATATTTTAAATTACGGTCTGCTAAGTGAAGAAAATTTGTTTATCTTAAAAGCTCTTTAGGAAAAGAAATTTTGAATAGTAGTGTTTCTCTATTATACCCCACTATACTTCTTAAAATTCTCCGCCTGCTCAAATATCTCTTTAAACACTTCATCTTTCGGTACAGGTGGATATTCATTTTCTGCAAGAACTAAGATCAGGTCAACTTTTAATTCTGCTTTAATATCATCCCTGTTTGCCCAATCCGTATATCTTGCTTTCTCGTCAACTATCTTCTTAACTTCTTGCGATAGTTTAATTAATTTATCTTCAGGATATTCAAAATTGTATTTCTGCGCAATAGCTTTCAGGATATCATAAAATGCTTTTTCTTCAAAATCAATTCCTAAATCCATGAAAGAGTTTCGTTCCTTTTGCAGGTCTTTAAACAGGTTGGCAAATTGTTCTGCAACATCGTCTAAAACATGACTTTGAAATACATCAAAATCTTTCCGTTCATTATAAACTTCTACCAGCTTTTTAAGCTTCTTAGAAAAATCTATTCCTTTAATTCTGTTGATCTTTTTAAAATCATCAATTGCTTTGGAAAGCAATTTTTGCAACAACTTTATTTTGGTATTCGGCAGTTTTATTTTATCAATCTTCGCCATATATTCATCACTGAATATATCTGCATTGTTTTTAGGATCGTTTTTATCAAGCTTAAATATTTCCTCTACGCCATCACTTATTAAGGCTTCTTCTATCATTTTTCTAACACGATTATTCATCTGGGCTGTATCCGGTGCATCACCTTTTGTTAGTTTATGGATGATGGCTTTAATGGCAAAGTAAAAATGAATATGGTCTCTTTCTTCTTCGCTAATATCTTCACTTGAGCAACACAAGTCATAAGCGGAACGGAGTTTTTTTACCATTTCTACAAACCGCTTCTCTAACTCATCAGTAACCTGAGCATATTCAGCAGCACGATTCAGGCAATCTAATTTTTGTAACGGAGTTCCATTGAAATAATCAGTTGTATTGAAGTTATGAAAAAGCTTTGCCAATAAATCCAGTTGATCTTTTACTAACACAACTGCTTTGTCAATGTCTTCAAAATCGTCTTCACTTACCTTACTATATTTTGCCAAAGCAAGGTTCATATTGTTTTTGATGCCCACATAATCAACAACTAAACCTACTTCCTTGCCTTCATAAACCCGGTTAACTCTTGAAATGGTTTGTATCAAAGAATGTTGCTCTATTGGTTTATCAATATAAATCGTTTCCAGAAACGGCACATCAAAACCGGTAAGCCACATATCCACGACCATTGCTATCTTGAAATTTGATTTTGCATTTTTAAATTGACGGTCCAGTTCCTTTCTATCTTCCTTCGTGCCAAGCATGTCATACATGATTTTAGGATCATCCTTATGCCTGGTCATTACCATCTTTATTTTTTCAATCGGCTTTAGTTTTTTCTTCTCTTCTTCAGTGAGTTCTGCACCTTCCTCGCAATCTCTTATTTCTGCCCACTCCGGCCGCAAGGCAATAATTTCTTTATACAAATCATAAGCAATAGGCCTGCTGATGGATACAAACATAACTTTACCCTTAACACTGGCGCCTTCTTCAATTCTTTTTTCGTAATGTTCAATAAAATCTACTGCTACTAATTTGAGGCGTTTGGGGTCACCTAAAATGACTTCCATTTGCGTGACCGCTTTTTTACTTTCCTCAATTTGATATTCATTGGTTCCTTCAACAGCACATTGTTTATAATACTCTTCTATCTGTTTCAGCTTTTCTTCATTCAGTGACACTTTTGCTGCACGCCCTTCATATACAATTCTTACAGTGATTCCATCCTCTACAGATTCTTTCATGGTGTATGCATCTTCTACTTTACCAAATACATCTAACGTACCATCAATAGGTGTTCCTGTAAAACCAACGTAAGTAGCATTAGGTAATGAATCATGTAGGTATTTGGCAAATCCATATTTTCGTTCAACTCCTTTAGCTGTGATTTTTATTTTTTGGTCAAGGTTAATTTGTGATCGGTGGGCCTCATCTGAAATACAAATTACATTCGTTCTTTGGGTTAGTAGTTCAGTGCTTTCTGTAAACTTATGAATGGTGGTGAGAAACACACCGCCGCTGTTCCTGTTTTGCAAAAGCGATTTCAGTTCTTCACGGGTTTCCACACTTATTACATTTTCATCACCAACAAAGGTTTTTGCATTGGTAAATTGTGCGGAAAGCTGATCGTCTAAATCTGTCCTGTCTGTTATCAATATAATAGTTGGACTTGCAAAGTGTGGGCTTTTCATCAGGAGACGTGTCAGGTATAACATGGTGAAACTTTTGCCGGAACCTGTTGCACCGAAATAAGTGCCGCCTTTTCCGCTTCCGTGTGGCCGCTGATTTACCCTGATACTTTCAAATAATTTATTAGCTGCATAATATTGCGGATAACGGCAAACAATTTTTATATCATCTTTTGATGTATCAGGAAAATAAATAAAATTGCGGATAACATTTAGCAAACGCTCTTTATAAAATAGACCCTCAATCATAGTATGCAATGAACTGATTCCATCCGATGGTTCATCGCTATCGTTTATTTTTCTCCAGGCGTAAAAGAAATCGTAAGGAGCAAACAGGGAGCCCATTCTGTTATTCACGCCATCACTGATAACACAAAATGCATTGTATTTAAAAAGTTCCGGAATATCTCTTTTGTAACGAACGGTTAACTGGGTGAAAGCATCTTTAATGGTACAGTTTTCCTTAACTGCAGTTTTAAATTCAATCACTACCAATGGCAAACCGTTGATGTAAACAATACCATCGGGTATTCGTTTCTCGTAACCAGCTATTTCCAGTTGATTGACGATTTTATAAATGTTATTGTCTTTGGTTTGGTAAACTGCTTCCGGCTCTGCTGCAAGGCCTATTTCATTATTCGCTTCTTCTTTTTGAATATTTCCTAAAGTTCTAAAATCTATTAAATGAATAAAAAGATCTTTCTTATTTCTGTCTTCCCGCTTTAACGTAAACCCATCTGCGATCAATTTCATGATGGCTTTGTTACTTTCATATAAAGCCGAGCTTGGGTACAAATCTAACTGTCGGATAATACCATCAATTTCATTCAGCGTAATATCATCATCACTATATTGATTCAACAAAAAGTTTTTCAAATCTTCCCGAATCAGCACATCAGACATTTCCTTGTGTATGGTTTCGCCATGCACATGAGGTATTTGTTGAGTTTCAAATAACTCAATCACCGCCTGTTCTAATGTTTCTTCGGTGAATTTCATTTCACTTATTTGCGTTTGGTAATTTTTTTCAATTTTTTTATATCTACCTCAATTTCTTTTAAACTTTCTTCCTTTTCAATTTGTATTTGGGCAATTTTATATTTTTCAAATTACATTGCAGATTTTTCCTGTGTTTTCCCTGCAATAGCACCATGTTGAGTGGTATGTCGGAAATTTCGACACACCACATTTTCGTCCAGTTCTCCTTCCTCAAAAGCATTTTGAATATGTTCGGTAATCGTGGTTCTCGCTTTCCCAAATAATTCAGCCATCCGGACCTGGGTAAGCCACACAGTTTCCTCCTCTAACCTTACATCTATTTTGATGTTGTCGTCAGGGTTTTGGTAAATGATTATTTCGCTGTTTGATTGTTCCATTTTTTAATTGTTTAAAATTCGATCACTGCCTGCTCTAATGTGTCTTCATTGAATTTCATTGACTTTGTTTTACGCTCATTCCCTTTTTTGTCAGGCGGTATTTTTGCAAACGACTGTTGGGTTTCTCAGGAAGGGTCATTTCTATTAATCCCTGTTCTAAAGCCGGTTTTAAATAATTTTTTCTAAAATTATCTCTATTAGAAAGGTTTAACCTCTTTTGCAATTCCTGCCTATCCATCTCATTTTCCAAAACATCAATTAAGTTTTTGACTTGCATGGTGACTTGCATGGTGACTTGCATGGTATCTTGCATGGTGACTTGATCGGTGACTGGTCCTGCAGCGGGGAAAGTCATTCTTAAAAAATTGTCGGAAAAGGTAAAGCAATCTTTTCCGTAGCTTTCTAAAATACGCGGTACTCCGGAACCCAAATGCTCCACCAAATCCAGGTCCTTAAAGATGCGCATGATCTCCTGGTTGCGGGGAACAGAATACCCTTCAAAAAATTCGTCCCGGCTTAATCCATCCGGTAAACTACCTGCCGAAGTAATTTCTATCCTATCCGCAAACAATTCAAACTTAGGTGGTACCTCGTTTGTATAGTCATTATGTACAATAGCATTTATGATGGCCTCACGCAATGCAATTGCATTCCATAACCTTTTTTCTTCCCTTTCCTTTGAAGTTATTTTGGCAAGGGTTTTATTCTCTAATTCCATTTTATCCAATACCTGCTTGGCTGCTTTGATAAGGGAACAATACCCATATTCATTATTCTCTACCAGATCAACCCTGGTAAGCCCTTTATATTTCGCCACTTTAATGGAGAGGCTGTTTACATCGGACATCAGGAATGCCACATAATTATATTTACCATCCTGGGTTAAGAGCTCCAGGTTAGCGGCAAACTGGGAGTTTAATTTTTTGCCGGCCTCGTTATAATAAATTTTTAACTGTTCAAACTTTAATTTTTGTTGGTTGGATTGTATCCTGCCAATAGAATTGCGGGTTCTTTTGGCAAAAAGAGTTTCAATCATTTTGGCAGGCATTGGTTCGCTGGCACTACCCACGCGGATATACGCCCCTTTTTCAGACATGCCGTATTTTCTAAGATGATACGGCTTCTCAGGGCCGCTGGCTATAATGATTTTAATAATTTCTTTTTCTTCCCGCTCTTCCAATACTATATCAAACAAACCCAAACAGGAAGGCAAAATATTGTGCTTAAGCCGGTCTTTGATTTTTAATTGTATTGCATCGGCATCCTTTATGCCTATCGCTTTGCCCGATTTATGAATACCAATATAGATCAAACCGCCTTCATGATAATTCAGGAAAGCAATTATTTCTTTCTCCAAATCATCGGTGAGTTCTTGTTTGTATTCTATCCGATTGGTTTCTGACTTCATTTAAAATGCTGATTTATTTACTAAAAAACCGGACACATATTGGTTTTGTATTTTTTTCGCTTCATATAATTCAATAACGGCTTGCTCTAATGTGTCTTCGTTGAATTTCATTTTTGAATAAATTCTTCGTAATACTTTTGCTTTCTTTTATTAAAAGCTGGCATAGCACCTTCTAAAACTTTGACAATACAATCATTGACTGTTCTATTCTCTATGCTTCCTGAAATGAAAGTAAATTCATTGTCCTTTTCTTTATCAAGGTTAACATAAATTACTTGTTCCGCATCTGAAACAATTGCAAGGTTAGGATTATGCGTCACCAAAATTATTTGTCTTTTACTTTTGGCATTACGAATAAATGGAACGAGTATGTGAGCTACACTGTTGTTATCTAAATTATCTTCGGGCTGGTCTATTATTAAGGGAATATCATTTTTATCAAGAAGTAAATAAAAAACCAATAACAAAGCCCCTTTTTCGCCAGGTGATAATTGTTGCAATGTTTTTGACCCTTGCATTAATTGATAATTATAATCTAAAAATTCAATGGAATATAAGTAATTGTAAAGCTCTAATGGATTTTTAATTTGTTCATCTATGTACCTTTTTTCTTTTCCATATTTATCTCGTTGGTCAATATGAATAGATTCATTTAAATTATTTAAAAACAATTTAGTATTCTCAAAATTATCAAAATTGGCATCTTGTTTAATTTTATTTAGTTCAGCGACCCCGCCTTCGATTGAGTAAAATGTTCCTAATACTCCTTGATTAATATTTCTGAAAAAGATCTCAGAAAAGGAACTTGATAATGACAATGCAGCATTAATATCTATTTTATATTTATTTAATAAATCGGCATTGGAACCAATTATTAAATCTAATTTTTGTTTTACATCTTTGTAAACAGATATTATTTGCTGCTTTTTGTTAAAGATTTTTTCAGCTATGCCTAAACGTTTTTCCCGTAATACATCAATTTCAGTGGAAAGGGATTCTTCCAAATATTTTAATTCGAATTCAAAGAATGTTAAACTATCAGAGATATATCTTGTACCGATAATTTTATTTTTTTTCTCCTCCCAGTTTTTCTTTTCAGCGAGATAAATTTGAAATGCCTTTTGAGGTCCATCTAATTTATTTTGTTCTTCTTGAAGTGCCTTTTGCAAATCAATTAATGCACTCTTAGCCGATTTATACTCTGAGACTCCGCTTTCTTGTTCACCAAGCACTATCTTAAAATCTGTAAGTGTTGATTCTTTAGTTTCAATAACAGTTTTTAATGTGGATATATTTTCAGAGACTGATATTAATTCATCAAGAGGCAAAGAATATTTTATACAAATCTCTTTATTTTGATTTTTGAATTCTTCAATATCATTTATTTTGAAATTAATATCTTGCTTTAACTCTTTAAGCTCTCTTAATTCTATAAGTATAATTTGTTTTTTAGTTTGAATTGAATTGATCTCTGCTTCTAAAACTTCAATCTCACTTTTTATTCCTTTTATTTTATTGAGTGATATTTGATTAAATTCTGCTATCACTGAATCAGTGTTTGGATCTATAACAGGTATTGGCTCAATTAAAGCGGCAAGTGCGTCCTTCTTCAATTGAATTTTATTTTGTATTTCTTTTTTATACTTAGCGTTAAGTTTATTTTCTAACTTAATAATATTTGTATTTAATTCATTATTATCTTCTTTTAAAAGAGTTATATCTTTTTCAGCTAGCTTCTTTTTTGATTCAATTAAATCTTCAAAGGAATTAAAGCCAACTTTATCATCATTATCTAAATGTGTAAAAACAACATTTTCTATTTCTTTCTGAAATTCTTCTGTTGAGCTTATTTCGTTTGTCAACTTTTCAAAATACCCTTGAGGTAAATATTTTACCAGTTCAATTTCACCTTCCGTTTTTTCATCTGCCAAATTCTTCGGATTTGTATTTTCGCTTTCCCATGTTAATATTGCTTCGAAATTCTTTGCATGTTTGCCATCTCTAAATTTTTTCTTATTCAAAAAAGAAAAATGTTCTTGATTTTTATAAAATCCGCATAAGGCGATTATGTCGGAAATTGCACTTTTGCCACTTCCTTTGTTACCAATGATAGCTACTAACTCATGATTTAATGGTATTACAATGTCGTTAAACCACTTACCATATCTACCATCATAGCCATTTACTCCTTTAATGGAAATGCTTTTAATATATTTAGTTCTATTATCTTGAACCTTAGTTCTTATAGGAGGTGTTTCTCCAATGAATATTCGACCTTCCGGTTCGTTGATAATTTGTTTGAGCCCTTCAAAAGTCGGATCCGCTTTAAGCCAAGTAAAACAATTTCCAATTCTATCTTTATCAGTATGAGACGATAAATAATGTGCATCACTACAATCAAGTAGTAAATTATTCACTTCTTGCTTTGTCAGTTGGTTCTTGGCATTATTAAACGCTTCATACGATTGAGAAGCCGTAAATACAATGTCCGCTTGGTTGATGATTGATTTTTTAGTAGCAATTGATGCCTCAGTCCATTTTAAATCGGCCCACTCTGTTTTTCCGATAGCAATTAAATATTTGTCCTTGAAGCAATCTTTTTTTAGAGATTCAAAAATTTGATCCTCCTTTACATTTAAATTATTGAACCCCTCGGTAATGTTATCTTCAAATTTCTTCAATTCTTCAGGTGGGACAGTTTCTTTAAGTTTTGCACCTAACTCCTCAACACTTTCCCGAGTTATCGCTCTGGCCCACCTACTATGATCTTTCTCCAAATAGTAGTGTTGTTCCAGAGTATTTAAAAATTGACTTTTAATTGTCTCAATATTCAATTCGTCAGAAAAAATTACATGAAGATTAATTCGCTTCAAATTTTGAAAATCAATACCAGCAAATTTTTCAATTCGAAATTCTAAAACAGGGAGTAATTTCAACTTTTGTAACCGGTTATTTACTTTTTGTTCATGAATAAGCTTTTCATATCCATCAATGAATAAATAATCGTTAATGCCCAAAACTGCATAGTCATCACTCAGAGATTCTAAATCAGTTAAATATTCTTCCCACGTTGCATCATCATCAATACCAAACTTTTGATAAATTGATTTTGGAGTATGAACATGTAGGTCCCATTTACGCCATTCAGCACCCTTACTAAATTTATTTTCCATGCTATTAATTTTCTAAAGTTGCAAGTTTTGAGAGAAGGAGATTCTGCAATTCATTTAGTCTAATATTATTCTGTATTTCAACTTCAATGGTTCTGAGAAGAACTTTAAGTTTTTGATCAAACGATTTTAATGTCAATTTTTCAGGCTTAATGACTTTAAATTCTTCAATTTCCATTTTGGTTATAGCTTCTCTTGTAGACCCTGATTGACTAATGCCAAGCAACTTTGACTTACTATCAGAGTAACAAAGAAGACAAAGCAAATAATGCGACAAATGATATTCTTCCCTTGGTCGAATTATCATTACGTGTTGATTAACTCTGCCCGGCAAAACAAATTCGGGAACCATACAACACCGTGCGACTGACACACCCGTGATGTTAAGAAGAATATCGTGTTTTACGAGGGAAACTGTTTCAAGTGCTTTTGCTTGTTTATCATTTATAAAAGCCAAGTCTTCGGTTGAAAAGATGTAATCATGTACATTCATACTCCTAACAAGTGAAACCCCGGTTTTATGATAACTTTCCTTTCCCCCTTTAGGCGTTGCGCCGCTTCCAATTTTTGAGCAAAGTGATTTTAAAGATTTCACTTCCCACCCCTTCGGAATTTCCTTTCCCAACTCCTCATTCCAATCCAATTTACCGCCATTACTTTTATAAGGCTTCCCCTCTTCATCAGGAAATTCAAAATCAACAAACCATTGCTTGTAAATTGCCTGCGCTGTTTCTTCTAATTTTTGAATGAGTTGGTTGTTGAGTGTAATGCGGTTTACAATGGTGTTGTATTCTTTTACAATTTTTTTTTGTTTGTCGGGTTTTGGAATCGGTAATTTCATATCGCAAAAATCTTCCCACTCCAAACTTCCACGTACGCCGCCAATGGCATAAAAACAAGCTTCACGATCAAACTCCACGCGGCTAAACCACATCATTAAATATTCGGGTAAAAGTTCTTTGTTGTCTTTAATTTCAAATACGGGGTATGCAGCGGAAATAATTGCTTCATCAACTTCCTGCAATAAAGCAACAGGCATTTTTTTATCTCTTCTTACCTGCATGGTGCTACAGGCGAACTGATTTTTGCGAATGATTTTATAATTCTCCATATCAGTACCGATAATATTTGCAACAGAAGGAATGAATTGTTTTGAAATACTTAAACCTAAAAGTGATTTCACTTTTAGGCCCGTATTTCGTTCATCAACTAAACGAATATGATCCCCAATCTTTTTATAATTTAATTTCATAACCCAACTCTTATTTATCAAATTGTAATTTCAGTACTAATTTTCCCCGTTCAATTTCGGTTCTCAATTCTTCTTCGGTAGGTAAAAATAATTTGTATTTAGTGGCAAATATTTGTTCGTTTCCTTTCAAAATAGAATATCGGGCGATATCCTGGTCGGTTTCTGTACACAGCACAATGCCAAGCGTGGGGTTATCATCAGCGCTTTTTTTAAGTTCATCATACATGCGTACATACATATCCATTTGCCCCACGTCTTCGTGGCTTATTCGTGATGTTTTTAAATCAATGAGTACAAAGCATTTGAGCAAATAATTATAAAACACCATATCAATAAAATAATCCCTGGTTTCCGTTCTTATCAATTGTTGTTGTTCTACAAAGGCAAAACCTTTACCTAATTCCAGTATAAAATTTTGCAGATTATTGATCAATGCACTTTCCAATTCAGATTCTGTGTAACCGGTATTGGCAGGAAGGTTTAAAAATTCTAACACTGATGGATTTTTGATAAACTCAAATTTATCCTGTTGCAGTTTTTTTGTTTTTTCTATCATTTCATCCTTTACGGGTTCTTCTTTTTGTGAAAGTAGTAGCCTGTCGTAATAAAGGGTTGAAATATTTCTGTCTAAAGTGCGAACGGACCACCCATTGTCAGCGGCTTCTTTGAGGTAATAAGCCCGTGCATTGAGGTTTGACACCCTCATAATTAATTGAAAGTGAGACCAACTCAATTTAGCAGACAGTGTCTGCTGAATTGAAAGATATTCAGGGAATGTGAGATAAAACAGGCGAAAGCTGCGAATGTTTGTTTCGGAAAACCCTTTTCCAAAATCCAGTGTTAAAACTTTGGATAATTCTTTTATCAGGGATTGTCCATATCCTGCACGCTGTTGTCCTTGTTGCTCCTGCTCCACAATTTTTTTGCCAACAAACCAATAGGCTTCTACCATTGCAACATTGATAGCGGAATAGGCTTTTTGTCTTGCCTGATCAAGAATTTGTTTTATATCGGAAACAAAACTGCTGTTTGCCATTTCATTCAATTTCATAACCCAGTTCTTTAAATACGGTTAGCAAATCTTTTTTTGATTGATCTTCTGCTTTCAGCAAATCGGCAAATTCTTTTTGTAAGGCCTGCATCTTTTCATCAAAGTCAACATTCTCATCACGGTTTACAAATTCAATGTACTTGCTGGGTACCAATGAAAAATCTTTTTTCTCTATTTCTTCAAATGAGGCACTGTAACAAAACTCCGGAGTATTCTGATAAGTATTTTCATAACCGATTTGTTGCCAATTGTGAAAAGTATCGGTCACCTGCTTGATATTATCATCTGAAAACTGGATGTATTTTTTTTCAAATGGAATCCCAATTTCTCTTAAATCCATAAAGAGTATTTCCCTTTCCCGGTTGCGGTATTTTTTAATCTTCCCGTTTTGCTCAATAGTTCTTTCTTTTTTATTTTTATTCAAAAACCAAAGAGTAACGCTAATGTTGGTCGTATAAAACATATTCTGTGGCAACACTACAATAGCTTCCACCAAATTATTTTCAATGAGCTTTTTCCGGATGTCATATTCTGTCCCTCCGCCTGATAAAGCGCCATTTGCCAAAACAAAACCAGCCACTCCGTTTTCAGAAAGCTTACTCACAATGTTCAAAATCCAGGCATAGTTGGCATTTCCCGTTGGCGGCACTTCATAGCCCGCCCACCTTGGGTCGCTGGTGAGTTCATTGTCTGCCCGCCATTGCTTCTGGTTAAAAGGAGGATTAGCCATTACATAATCGGCTTTCAAATCTTTGTGCTGGTCACGGAAAAATGTATTCTCTGCAACATCGCCAAGATTTGCGCTAATACCGCGAATGGCAAGATTCATCTTTGCCAGTTTGTAGGTGGTGGTAATGGCTTCCTGACCGTAAATAGAAATATCTTTTTTATTCCCATGATGGCTTTCAATGAACTTCATACTTTGTACAAACATGCCACCCGAACCACAACAAGGGTCATATATTTTCCCCTTGTAAGGTTCGATCATTTCAGCTATCAGGTTTACAATACTCTTTGGCGTATAAAATTCTCCTTTACCTTTTCCTTCAGCAATAGCGAACTTGCTGAGAAAGTATTCATATACTCTTCCCACAATGTCCTGCTCTTTGTCTTTAAGGGTATTAATATTATTGATCGTATCCAGCAACGAAGCGAGTTTGCTTACATCCAAACTCATTCGGGAATAATAATTGTCGGGCAAGGCGCCTTTCAAAGCGGGATTATTTTTCTCAACAGTAAAAAGAGCCGTATCAATTTTTATGGCAATGTCATCTTGTTTGGCATTTTCGATTAAATAACTCCACCGGGAAATTTCAGGTAAGTAGAAAACATTTTTACTGGTGTAAAACTCCACCATGTCTACATACTTTTCTTTGCCTTCGACAATCAATTCTTGCCTGCGTTCTTCAAACTTATCGCTGGCAAACTTTAAAAATATAAGTCCTAAAACCACATGCTTATATTCGGATGGTTCAACTGAACCCCTTAATTTATTCGCACTGTCCCACAGTGTTTCTTCAATAGATTTTTGTTTTTTTTGCTTTGTTGTTTTGGCCATTTGTGAGATTAATATTTTTTTAGAATAAGTGCGTGAAGATGTTGAAAACATATTGTTGTCCAAATCCAACCGTATCAGCTTATTCAATCAAACAAAACCTTTGTTTTAGACAAGATACAATGAATTGATCTTTTCAGTTTTCTCCTTCACTAACAGATTTCAAATGTATTGAATTATATAGATAAAAAAGTATGCATGCAGTGAAAATCAGCTTTTAAAACAGGATAGCGAAGAGCAATCAGTTACCCCACAAAGTAAGAAATTGTTTTAATAAAAAATTCTTCCTTTTATCGGTGTTCATGCACAACGCTTTTGTCATGTATTGAAGCCTCCCCGGCGATTGTAAAATTCTTCAATGTACGGTTGGTGTACGAAGTCCCGCATATTATTTAGACTTCAAAATAAAATTCCTCAGTATTTCTTCGTTTACTATCCAACAATGTCACAGCAATGTGTAAACGAAAAATATCTTCTGCCCTACTCTTAAGCTATCAGCAACAGTTAATAAGATTTACCATAAGGCAAGTTCTTATTTGGTTTAAACGAAAATTAATTGTTGAATTTGTTGATTGCTATATCTCTCCAGAACTTTAATTCTTAAAATCATTCTTATTATTTGGATCGGGGCAAATTGGAGATAAAAGAAATGACAAAACTTCTTTAAACTTCCATATCTGGCAGAGCGTAGGCCATTATTTGCACAATTTTTTAGTTTTTTTATACTAAAATTATTATCAAAGATTAATTTTATGTAAATTTGACATAGAAATGTAGAGATGCGAAAATGGGCGCAATTATTGAAATGTTAAAGAGTTCTTTAATAAAAGGTACAGCCCCGATAGTTAGCGCTATCAGGGCTGCCAGGAATTGAGTTCTTTGATAAGCTTACTCTTTTCCGTTATTTAAATTTGCGCTGCAAAAGTAGTTCTTGTTTGTAAAATAAACAAGCCTGCGGTTTGCAGACCTCACAGTAAGTGTCACAAAACTTCCTGCCGTTAATAACTCCTTTTCTTAAGCTTTCCGGCGACACTGCCTCTACTCCGATATAAGGTTGGGGCAAATCATTAAACCCAAAAACAAAAATATAATGGGTAAAAATCAACACGTAACTCCCCATCCCGAGGGCGGATGGCAAGTTAAAGGTGCCGGTAATGAAAAAGCCACAAGAATTACCGACACACAAAAACAGGCTATTGAAATTGCAAGAGAAATAGCTATTAATCAAGAATCAGAAGTGGTGATTCATAGACCTGACGGTAGAATCAGAGACAAAGATTCTTATGGGAATGATCCGAATCCACCCAAGGATACGAAACATTAATTAAGAAATACCCTATGAATACTTTTATACAAAAATGAATTTATTAACAACTCAATTAATTCAAGAATGAAATTTAGTTACTATTCAAGGATAGGTATTTTTATTGTCTTCTCTTTGTTATACGGATGTGCTACCATATCAAATTTTGATCAATATGCTTACACGCAGGCTACTTCTATTAAGGTAGATGCTATGAATACTATGAGCCTGGCAACGGATAAATATGCTGATCATTTGCAGGAAATAGCAAATGTACAAACAGAGATGAATAAACTTTATGAATACGAAAAAAACAGACCCAAAAACACGATCACAACTAAAATGTGGGAAAAGATGATCGATACCAGTGGGCATCTGTATGGTGGGTTTATACAACACTGGAAAAGCGAAAAGAAATTAAGGCCTGCCTTCATTGAAAATGAAAAGGAATTGATTGCTAAATCCTTTGATCAAATTGCCGAACTGGAAAGTAAAAAGATAAAACAATCCTCAATAACAAATAACAATTAAATTTAAATAATACAATAATGGATTTTAATTTTGAAGCTTTTTTTAAAAGCATAAAAACCGACGTGGTAAGTCTTGCGCAGGAGTCCTTAAAAGATAGTTTTAAAGAAGCAAAAGCGGATGGTATGGCTGCATTAAACTCTATGAAAGAAAATATAAAGAAATGGAGTTTGCAAGTCGTAGATAAAGAAATTACAATTGAAGATTTTGAATTCCAAATCCAAACACAAAAAGAAGAAATGGAAATGGAGGCACTTAAAGAAGCAGGTTTGAAAGCAATTGAACTGGATAAATTTAAGAATGGGATTGTGGGAATCGTTGTTAATAAAATAAGTGGTTTAGTTTAAAAACTACTTTGAAGATATAACGCTTAAGAATTCAGTTGAGAAAAGTTTATGTAGAAATTCAAATTAAAAACTAATTAAAGTAAATAAATGTCATTTAATATGCTTACAAAAGAACAAAAAACCGAGTTCAACGAAATTCTGGAGGAACTTGGTAATGCCCTCGATATTTCTGAAACAGAATTTAATAACGCGGTCAAAAGTTACAAAGCAGTTGGTAGTTGGCTTTGTGCTGATGGATCATTATTAAAACCCTATAACCCTACTATAAAGCCACAGGGTTCATTCTTGTTGGGTACCACAATCTGTCCTTATGACGAAAATCAGGACTTGGATATTGATTTAGTTTGTGAGTTATCCGGCAAGAAAGATTGGTGGACCCAAAAGGACTTGAAGGATATTGTAGGTGACCAGATTGAAAACCACAAAACCTATCAGAGCTTATTAGATGAAGAAGGCAGAAGATGCTGGACGCTGAGATACCGCGAAAACTCTGAAAAGAACGATCAGTACCATATGGATATATTGCCTGCAGTTATTGCTTCTGGCTATTCAGTGCTGCTGGAGAAAGCTTTTTCAAATATCACTATTAATGATGTGGATCACTTAGCAATCAGCATTACTGACAGGGAAGAAGATAATTACGAAACAGAAAGAAGACCTGAATACTGGTTAAGGAGCAACCCCTTTGGTTATGCAAGATGGTTTATCGACCAGGCGACATTTTCTGGTGTCAAGCTGTTTTCACTCAATGAAGCTGTAAAGCCAGTACCAAAATTCCAGGGTGAAAAAATGCCGTTGCAAAGAGTTGTACAAATTCTAAAACGCCACCGGGACATGATCTTCAAAGACGATAAAGAGAAGCCTATTTCCATTATCATCACTACACTAGCCGCGTATGCATATCAGAAAGAAACCAACGTTTTAGAAGCTCTAGTAGGTGTAATTGAAAGGATGCATTTGTTCCTTGTAGAAAGGCAGGATCCGATAACAAGAGAGTATTACAGATGCGTGGAAAATCCTGTTAATCCTGCTGAAAACTTTGCTGACAAGTGGAGAGAAACTCCTGCTAAAGAAAAAAAGTTTCAGGACTGGTTAAAAAAAGTGAAAGAGGATATTTCCAATGCAATGGGACAACACGGTCAACAAAACATTATCAAAAGCCTTTCAAATGCTTTCGGTCAAAATGAAATTAAAAAGATGTTCAGCAATATTGGCGAACGCAAAAGATTGTTAACAGAAAAAGGTGCAAACCAATTTGATCCAAAGATCGGTATTGTTGCCGGTGCTGTTAAAGCAATTAAACCACACAATTTTTATGGCCCGGAGGATTAAACCATTACCAATAGGAATTCAAGCAATGAATTTACGACACATCTTTATTGATGGTAAGGTAAAGACTGTGCATGATCGGCAGTTGATCTGGACATCCACTATATCACCATCTCCTTTAGGTGGATTGTATAAGATAAAACTAATGTATCAATTGAGCAGCCCTCCAAAGATTTATATAGTAGATCCTAAGCCATTGCCTTTAGCCAAGGGAAAAACAAAGTTGCCCCATTGTTACGACCAAAAAGAACAACGCTTGTGCCTGTACTATCCTGATGGCAAGGAATGGAATAAAACGATGTTGTTAGCAACAACTGTAATTCCTTGGGCTTACGAATGGTTGTATCATTATGAAATATGGTTGGGCACTGGTGAATGGACTGGTGGTGGAATACATCCGCAAGATAATTTACCTAAAAAACAAGACGACCATGAGAAATAGATCTGATTACCAATAGATACAATTATGTTGGATATTTAGAAAAGAATTATCAAAAAATTTGGAGGTGCCGTTCTTCAATCTCAGATACAAAAAATATTAATCGTAGAGATTAGAGTTAAAATGACAAAGTTAAAATGGAAAAGAAGTTCAATATATTAACGATAGATGGGGGTGGTATTCGAGGAATATTCCCTGCTATGTTTTTGGCTCTGATAGAAGCACAATTAAAGGCTAGAGGCGTAGAGAAATACAGCATCTATGATAACTTTCAATTGATAGGTGGCACATCTACTGGCGGTATAATAGCAATTGCACTTGCACTGGGAATACCAGCAGCGGAAATTGTTGATTTATATTTTAATAATGCTTCAAAAATCTTTGGCCGCAAAAGAACGTTGTTAGGCAAGATATTTTACTCCGCTCATGAACAGGATGATTTGGAAAATCTTATTCGGGATAAGTTCAAAGAAGCAAAAGGTGGGGAAGAACCGATTTTAAAAGACTGTAAAACCAATGTATGTATTCCTATTTATGACCTGATGCAGGGAAAGCCTTCAGTTCTCAAGAACGATTATCATCCAAGATTTATCAGAGATTATCATATACCGGCTTACCAAGCAGCAATGGCAACATCTGCTGCACCCACTTACTTCGATCCTTATTCCACAAAGTATGTGGACCTACATGGGATGGAACAATCATTTAGCAATAAAGTAGACGGAGGAGTTGTCGCGAATAATCCTACCCTGCTTACCATTATCGAAGCACAAAAAGCATTCAAAAAGGATTTGTCGGAACTGCAAGTGCTTTCACTGGGTACAGGTAACCAACATTTTGTTGATGCACGTGATCGTCATAATTGGGGACTAAAATATTGGGTGGGCAGTAACCGTAAACGTTTGATAGAATTGTTCATGCAAGGACAATCTCAATTGGTACAGAACTTAATCAGCTTACTGCAAAACGGAATAGACCGGGAAGAAGGACATAAGCCAAATTTCGTCTACAAACGGATAGAGACCGAACTTGACGAAACTTGTGTTATTGAATTGGATGAGACAAACAAGCAAAAACTGGAAAAACTAAAAGAAAAGGCTCATGTAGCTTTTCAAAATAAAGGAAATGAAATAATAAAATTATTTTTTGAATAATTGTAAACGAAGCATGACTAATTATTTGAAGAAATTATAAAGAAGTTTTAAAGCAGATACTTTGGCAAAAGGGGTATACAACCTGCTTAAATAGCTATTTATTTCACTTGTTTATTTGCACTCAAGTGGTTTTTGTCAAAGAGTACTAGTTATATTAAAACCTTGAATTGCTGTTTCCAATATTTCATAATCTTCCGGAAAAAACGGTTGTCTACGTTCGGAAAGTTGCAACCTGGAATCCGCCATACTAAAAATGCCAAAATTGAATTTTAAATCCATGACTAACGCTCATCCATAATCGAAATAAGGAACACTTCAAATTGAATTAAAGACAGTAGTGCTAACCATTAAACGAAAAAATACCAGCAATTTTTATTTAACAGATAACCTTATTCATTATATTTGGTAATCGATTTTACATCCATACTCAGAGACAATCATCTCGTAATAAATGCTTTTTTGATCCTAATTTTCAAATTGTAAGAATCAATTGAACCAGACACCCATGATTTTAAAAAACTATGTGTTATATTTCATTCTAATACCATTATCTTCTCAATATTGTAAATTATCGGTCGATATAAATAAAAATATAGAAAGTGAAAATTATCCAGTAAAAAATTTATGTATTATAAGTCCTAAGGCAAACTTTATTCTTGCTTATAATCGGACCATGAAATTTGAAGGATATTATGCAAATGACAAAAAAGATAGAGGAGGTGAAACTTATAAAGGGATTGCAAGAAATTTTCATAATAGTTGGGAGGGATGGAAATTGATCGACAGTTGTAAGGTTTCTGATTTATTTCCAAAAAACCTCTTGAAAATTTATGATCTTGAAAAAAGTGTACAAAAATTTTATAGAAAAGAATATTGGGACAAAATTCGCGGAGATGAAATTATAAGCCAGGAAATAGCTAATGATTTATTTGATTCATGTGTAAATATAGGCTTATGGGAAGGCATAAAATTATTTCAAAAAGTCCTGAATGTGCCAAGAACTGGTATTATAGACGAAAGGACTTTGAGAGCAATTAATAATAAATAGCCAGATCTAAAATTGCCTTTGGGGTCAAAAATCAATTTGTAGTTGTTATCTGAATATTGGATCATTAAAGAACTCCGAAATAGTTATTCCTATCTCTTTGCAAAATTTGTTTATTGTAAAAATGGAAGCACCTTCTTTTTCCCATCGGTTTTGGCTTTGCTTATCTTTATACGTGTCTTTGGCAAATTCCGTCATTCCTTTACCAGTGGCTTTTCTTAAAGATTTAATCCTTAATGCAATCTTTTTTTTTAAATCAATATCATCATTGTCGAGCTTGCGCATTTTACAAGTGTGGATAAATATTTTATAAATATGGTCAACAATATTGTTGACTTTAATATTTTAATTATATTTGTCATATAATAAAGCATTTAAGTATTAGCTTAATAACGAGTCTCGTCGTTCAAAGACTGACAGCCAAGAAAGCGAGACGGTGAATTAAATGCCTACATCTACTAATGATACTACATTTGTGTTTGAAAGTAGGTGTGGGCTTTGCCGTAATTCCATTTTCTTGGCTGTCAACTAGGAACGATGGTTGGTAGAGCCCTCACCTATTTTTAATTTAGGGCTAACCAACTCAGACTCATTCTAATAAAACTTGTTGAATGAGCAATTGCAAAAAAAATAATTCCACTTCACTAACGTGCAACCATAAATGCAACCGTCTCTTTATCCTGTATTACCTTTTTATGCAGCAGATTAAAGCCAAAGAAACAGGTGCGCCAATTACCACATTTACTAATGGCCATCACCGTTACTTCTTAATTACCTGGTATAAAAGATTTCAATTAATAAGCCGCCTTAAAGGGGCGGCGCTTTGCGATATCAAAACCAAGTTTACTACTAAGAAAAGAAACCCTGAATAGCAATCCGAGACCCAGTGTATAGCGATCCTTGTGTTATACCTCACCGGCAGTGCTTTCTGATGTTTTCTTCTCATGTTTCGATTAGCGAAGCAACGGTTGCCGGCGCAGTATCCGGTTACCGGCTGCCGGTGTTCTTTAAAATTATTTAAAATTTAAAATAGGGTTTGATGAAAAACGATCGTTCCTTTTCGGTTTCTTTTACTAACGTTCATTGGCGCCTGTGGTGGAGTGATGCGGTAAAAAGCTTTATGCAAAAAAGGTACGAACAAAAGCCCGGAAACCCTGAGTAAATTTGCGTTTGTCCTTGTGTGTTATAGTCCGGCAGCTGCTCCTTCTCATGTAGTTAAGGAATCAAATAAGAGCAATGGCCGCCGGTAGTCTTACGGCGGCCTGCTGCCGGTTTTTGAATAGTTTATTTTGTATTGCTTGTGTTTTCTTTTAGTGTAACTGCTTTTAAAACTTATTTTTTACGATGAAAAATATCAACCCATCCGCTGCTGCTATTATCGCTTATTATTACCCGCTGCTGTTGCGGTATGCAACGATCTTAATTGAGGATCATGATGAGGCGGAAAAAATAGCTCGTAAAGTTTTGGAGGATCAATACCAGGTAAATGGGCTTGCGCCCTCGAGGTTCCTGCGCCTGGTACTTAAGACCGATGTACTAAACCGGTGCTTTTACTTTAAACAGTTCCAGATTTTTGATCGTCCACCCATTAAAATTCCCGTCGGCGGATATGTGCTGCCGGATGAGGAAGATGATAATAACCCGGCAAAATGATTATTCCTATGCAAAATAAAATCATGTACGTAAAATGGCTCAAAGCCCTCTTTGAGTGCAAGCCCAAAGGCCCCACCTAGCAAGGCTTTTACCATACTGTAATACACTCAATTTTTCATCTTTAAACCAACTGCAATGAAAACAATTTATTGCTTAATGATACTTCTTTGGCCTATGGTGAACCAGGGGCAAACGGTGAAGGCACTCAATGTGGGAGAGGCTGTTCCGGCTATAACACTTACCAATATTTACAATTATCCTTCTTCCGCTCTTAAACTGACCCAGCTTAAAGGAAAATTGGTCATTCTTGATTTTTGGGCTACATGGTGTGGTAGCTGCATCCGTGAATTTCCGAAAATGCAGCAGTTGCAACAACAGTTTGATGGCAGGATGCAGATACTTATGGTAGATGCTGACACATCTGAAAGTGCCGCTCACGTAAGCACCTTCCTTATGAAAAGAAAAGAAAGGACAGGAGAATCTTTCACCCTTCCTTATGCGCTTCATAACTACGGTATCAGTCTTTACTTTCCCCTAAAGGAAATACCGCATTATGTTTGGATAAATCCTTTTGGTAAAGTAGCAGGGATAACCAATGCTGAAGAGGTAACTGCAGCAAATATTGAAAAGTTTTTATCAGATTCATCTTTTACCCTTGTAACTAAACGGGACTACCTGAGATTTAATCCGGACAAGCCTTTATTGGTTGATGAAAATGGCGGAGATGATCCGGCAGGCTTTTTATACCGTTCTCTCATTACAGGCTTTAAGAAAAACCTTGGAGCAATGATAGGAATAAAAAGTAGTGATAATGGTCGTATCAGCAGGATGTATATGCTTAATTGCGATCTTCATACCCTTGTTGCGATTGCCTACCCTTCCGTTTTTAAATCTTACGGGTCAAACAGGTTAATTGTTGAATCAAAAAAATATAATAAAAAAATATTTACCGATACTTCTCTTGAAAAACTACCTGAAAACAGGTATTGCTATGAATTGATAACTCCGCCGGTTTCAAGAGAGGAAGCTTATCGATACATGCAACAGGATCTTTATCGCAATTTCAGAATATCGGCAAGAAATGAACAAAGGGTCATGGATTGTTATGTTTTGCAGGCAACTAAAAACACAGTGCAATTAAAAACTACCGGCGGAAAACCTTTTATGGATTTACAACAAAACACGTTGCATAAAGCCATACGAAATGAATCTTCCTCCACGCTCGTAAGCCAGGTATTGCAGCCATTGTTTCCCGTTCCTGTTATAGACGAAACCAACCTGCCTTACAAAATAGACCTTTCTTTTCCTTTTGAATTTAACACTTATAACGCCGTAAAAATTATGCACTTCCTGGCCGGCAAGGGCCTTCAGCTCGTGGCTGCCAAAAGAAAAATAGAAGCGATAATTATAAGTGACAGGCCTTTAAAAAATAATTACCAATAACAAGCTTTAAAAAATTTACACAATGAAAAAGTCTTTTAAACAACTCACAGCGGCTATTGTTTTAATGCTCACTTTTTGTATCCTTAAAATTTCCGATTGCCAGGCACAGCATTCGCAAAAAATAACGGTTACAGGTAAAATAGTCAATGAAAAAAATGAGCCCGTAGCGGCGACAGTAAGCGTTAAGGGAACACAACTGGCAACAGCAACATCGGATGATGGCAGCTTTAAACTAAAAAATGTGGACGCCAACGCGGTTTTGGAAATTACCGGGGTATCGGTTCAAACGGCAGAAGTGCAAGTAAAGGGTCGAGGTAATATAGGAACGGTTATCACCACATCAAAAGTTACCGAAGACAAAGAAGTGGTGGTAAATGCCAATACCGGCTACCAGACGCTTAAGCCGAACGAACTGAACGGATCTATTGCTGTCATAGACAACAAAACATTAAATGAACAGGTTGGCACCAACATTTTAAACAGGCTTAAAGGAGTTACTACCGGTTTATTGTTTTCAAATAAATCGAATAATAACCCTGCCAGCGATCTGAACCTCTCAATCAGGGGGCTCAGCACCATCAACGGGCCTTTAAATCCTGTAATTGTCCTTGATAATTTTATCTATGAGGGTGATATCAAAAATATCAATCCGAACGATATTGAATCGGTTTCTATACTCAAAGATGCAGCGGCTACTTCTATCTATGGCGCTAAAGGTGGTAACGGTGTTATTGTAATCACTACCAAAAAAGGAAAATATAATCAACCCCTACAGGTGGAGTTCAACACTACCCTTACTGTGGCTGAAAAGCCCGATCTCTTTTATCCTTCCCAGATATCCTCCTCAGATTATATTGAAGCCGAGCAATTTCTATACAAAAACGGTTTTTATAACGACCAGGTGAGGTTCGATTGGTATTACCACACGCCCTTTACACCGGCACTCCAAATATTTGTTGATCGTGACCGGGGTTTGATAACTCAGCAGGATTCAATAGCTAAAATTAACCAGCTTAAAACCCTGGATGTGCGGAATGATTATAATAAATACTTTTATACCAATGCAGTTACCCAACAGTATGGGATAAATCTTAGGGGAGGTTCAACTACCAATGCCTATACCCTCGGCATCAATTATAACCGGAACAGGGGAACACTATATGATCGGTTTGATAAATTAAATATCCATATTCTCAACACCTTTAAACCGGTGAAAAACCTGCAGCTTTCTGTGGGCGCCTACTATACCAACAGTACTTCGGTGTCAGGAAGGCCTTCATCGGTAACTTTTGACGGAAAAAATGTGCCTTATATTCAATTAACGGACAGCAATGGAAATCCCGCGGCTGTTGCACAAAATTACAGCACCAGCTATACGGATACAATCGGAGGAAGCAAGCTGCTTAACTGGAATTATTATCCTCTTGAAGATTACAGACACAATCAGCTAAAAACCACTCTTGAAGAAATCAATGCAAACATTGCGATAAATTACAGGATAATAAACGGGCTTGACCTTGATATCCGCTATCAATATGAAAGACAGACAAGTGATGCGGTAAGAAATGCTGATATTGAAAGTTTTTATACGCGTAACCTGGTCAACCAATTTTCTCAAATTGATTACAGTACGGGGAATATTAATTATATCGTTCCTGCTAATGGAATTCAATTGCGGTACAATGATGTGCTGAATTCACAAAATTTCAGGAGCCAGCTTAACTTCAACAAACACTGGCAAAAGCATGCCGTCCTTGCCATTGCGGGCTTTGAAATAAGACAGATCGCCAACAAAGGTTTTTCCAACAGTGTTTATGGGTACAATGAAGATCCCCTTTACTCGGCAAACATTGATTATTTAAATCAATATCCAACATTGCCCTATGGAAGTTTGAGCAATATTCCCGGTAGTCCTAACTTATCTGCTACAGTGAACCGGTACGTATCAGCCTATTCAAACGCTTCCTACATTTTTAAAAACAGGTACTCATTATCGGGCAGTGTAAGAAAAGACGGAGCTAATATTTTTGGCGTTAATACCAACGATAAATGGAAACCACTTTGGTCAGCAGGGGCCGGGTGGGAAATTTCGAGGGAAAATTTTTACCGGGTGAAGATGATTCCCTATCTGAGGCTGCGCGCATCTTATGGGTTTAGTGGTAACGTAGATCCTTCCCGGTCTGCCCTTCCAATTGCCAATTATTTTAACAACCCTACTACCAACCTTCCCTACACAAGGGTTCAGACACTCAATAATCCTGACTTAAGATGGGAGCAATCACGGCAGATAAATTTTGGACTGGACTTCAGAAGCGCCAGGAATGTAATATCCGGAACATTTGAGTATTACCTTAAAAAAGGATCCGATCTGTATGGATTAACCTACTACGATTATACAACATGGGGATATGCTTCACAGATAACAAAAAATGTGGCGGGTATGTCAGGTAAAGGGATTGACCTGAGGTTAGAATCGAAAAACTTTGATAAAAAATTTAAATGGATAACAGACCTGTTATGGAGCTACAACAAAAGTAAGGTAACGCATTATTATACAGACGCTGCTTTAAACGGAAGCAGCCTTTTAGGCAGCAATGGCTTAATTATTACTCCTGCTGTTGGCAAACCACTATATGCAATAGCTGCTTATAAATGGGAAGGGCTGAATGACCAGGGAGACCCACAGGGTTTGCTGGATGGAAAGAAATCGACAGATTACTATGCAATGAGCGCGAATGTTGATAAAAATGGATTGATCAATAATGAAGGTGTCGTATTCATTGGGCCTGCAACGCCTGTCGTCTTTGGTTCCCTGATCAATACTTTTTCATGGAAAAGATTTTCTGCCTCAGTCAACATTTCCTATAAGCTTGGGTACTACTTTAAAAAATCAACTTTTTCCTATTATAATCTTTTTTATAACGGGGGAACGACTGCCGATTTCAGCAACCGCTGGCAAAAGCCGGGAGATGAAAATACAACTAACATTCCAGCAATGGTATACACCAGGTATCCCCAGTTTTCGGCAAGGGACGCCTTTTTTGCCGCCTCGGAAATTAACGTGTTAAAAGGCGATCATATCCGCCTGGAATATATAAACATTTCTTATGAAATCAGGCAACATGAAAATAAGGAGCATAAGCCTGGATTGAGAATATATGCAAACATTTCAAATCTCGGAATATTATGGCGGGCTAATAAAGAAAAGATTGATCCCGATTTTCCTTATTCAATACCTTCTCCCAAAACATATGCCATAGGGTTGCAGGCAACATTTTAATCAACTAAAAAAAATTATTTTATGCAAACAAGTAATAAATTCCTGCCACTATACATCTTGCTGGCTGTCTTGGTACCAATCTTTTTTTTATCATGCAAAAAATACCTTGATAAAAAGCCTGATAGTTCATTAACTGTACCCAAAACACTGGACGAACTACAAGGGCTGTTTAATGATGCGCAGCTCATGAATTTCCAGGTGACACCTTCCTTTGGCGAAACATCAGCTGACGATTATTTTTTGCCCCAGTCGACATATGACTACCTCCCTACCGAACCTCAACAACAATATATCTGGGCTTTAAAATCATACAAATATGCGAATGACTGGTCTGCCAGTTACCTGCCTGTTTATAATTCCAATTACACTTTGGAAACACTTAATGAAATTTCGCGCACGCCGGCTAATCAAAATCAATGGGACAAGGTCAAAGGCTATGCTCTTTTTACCAGGGCATACAGTTTTTTAAACCTATCGTGGGATTATGCCAAAAGCTATAATAAAGCTACAGCTGAAACTGATCTTGGAATTGTGATCAGAACCACTTCAGATTTTAATACTACTTCAAAAAGGGCATCAGTAAGCGAAACCTACCAGCGGATTATTTCAGATGCGGAAGAAGCTGCACAGTTACTCCCAGAACTTTCTGCCAACGTTTTGCTTCCTTCAAAAGCAGCTTGCTACGGACTGCTTGCAAGAACGTTTCTGTCAATGAATGAATTTGACAGCGCCTTACAATACAGCAGCCTTTGCCTGGATTTGAAAAGCGACCTCCTGGATTATAATGGAGTATCACTTGACAGCGATATCCCCTTTTCCAATTTTGATAACCCTGAGGTGATCTATTATACCGAAATGAACACGTATAATACGGATCATTATCCCTTCAATGCGTATGTCGATTCCACTCTTTATGCAAGCTATGACGAAAACGATCTAAGAAAGACCGGCTTTTTCAGGTTTGACAACGGGTATTACCGATTTAAAGGTGCCTACACCGCAGACTATATTAATTTATTCACCGGAATTGGCACCGATGAAATGTTCCTGGTAAGGGCTGAATGTTATGCCCGGTTGGGAATGCTGGGAAAAGCAATGGAAGACCTAAATACGTTAATGAAGGAGAGATGGAACAACAACGTTCCGTATCCCGAAATCAACGAAACAGATAAGACAACAGCTGTCAACAAGATATTATCAGAACGCCGGAAGGAATTATTATTACGCGGCATAAGGTGGAGCGATATAAAAAGGCTGAATATTTTAGGAGCCAATATCACACCTACAAGAATCATAAATGGCCAAACGTATACTTTACCACCAAACGACAGCCGCTATGCACTCCCGATACCAACTGACATCATAACAAGTACCGGAATGGAACAGAATTAATAAAAAAAAGAGCAGTGGTTTCCACTGCTCTTCTGTCTTCAAACGCCTTAAAACGTTTTGTTGTGAATCGTGCCGGAAGAAATTCCGTTCACATAGAAAACTCCTGTAGATCCATATTGTTGGGCGCTAATGGAAAAGGAAGATTTAAGGCTGTTATCAGGATTTAACTGACTATCATCCACATCCATTTCACAAGCCCGCTGATTAACATTTGAGGGACAGTTGGCTGATCCGGTTATCAGGACCCAGTTGCCATTATCCTGGACATTAGGTTGTGAATAAGATCCGCCCGGAGCTGAATAGCGGAACAACTTTGTCCCCAGGTTTTTATTAACCGGGGTTGTAAACGCAAAAGCGCCTACAGCAATAATTATGGCCAAAAGGCCGGTTCCATATTTCTTTATCATAATAATGGATGCTTTTGTGATTCAAAAAGCAACAAAAACTTTATGGTTAAATAATGTGTTGAAAGTTCAATGCGGGAGGCATTGTTTTATTGTATAAAAAATATCGCTTACTCTGTTGAAGGTTTTCAGCTTACTTCCTTTGTATTAGTACTAATGCGTTGAGTCGTTTGTTTAAAGTGATAGATAAGGGCCTCCCATGAGAGGCACATAAAAAAGAAATTAAAGATCAAATGCTCCTTCCAGGTCATCTGTGCAATTACTCCCCCGCAACTGCAGGGTAGCGAGCCTCTAAAAAGAAGCATGCCGGCTACATAGATTGTAAAAGCAGTCATTAGAAAAGTAGCCGACATCAAGCCTAAAAGAAGCGTTCGTTCAAACAGGATGAACAGAACAGTAAGGAGTTCAGCTACCGGCAGTATCCAGGAAAGAAAAAGAGAGATGGGCGCAAGATGGGGCTGCAAGCTTAACTGTGCTTCAAACTGCTCATGGCCTGAAAGCTTACTGATACCGGTGTAGGTAAAAAGCAGGATGAGCAGAAACTTTGCGACCTGGAAAACCGTTTTTGAAATTTGATGTTTCATTTTTACGGGAGTTATTTTATAAATACAAAGCTCCCGGTTAATACTTATTCAATTGGACGCAATCCTTATTCAAACGGCTTTATTTTTGGAGAGGTGTTACATAAGAAACAGCTATAACGGTTATGGATAGACTACATTTGGTGTGATGTAACAGTGACTGGTAAGCGCAATACCAAACATCATGGCAGAAATACTCCTGGGCCAATATAGACAGGATAAAAAAGCCCCAGAGCATTCAAGGAAAGTGGATTAAAGCCTTGTTAAGTTTGAATTTATGGTCATTAATGAACAGAAAATAGCTCCCTGTATTTACCGGGAGTTAATCCATGGTAAGCGGCAAAGGCCTTGGTAAAATTGGAGGCATACTTAAAGCCGGTATCTCCGGCTATTTGTTTTATAGTTCTCGGGGTTTCGGCCATCAGTTCAGCCGCCTTAATCATTCTCTGTTTGCGTAAATAGCTATACAAACCCATGCCATAATACTGCCTGAATCCAATCGTGAGCTTCGTTTTCCCTATTGTTGCTTTGACCGCGATAAATTCAATGGTAAAATGCGTTCCCAGGTTGGCATCGATGAGTTCTTTTGCCTTATTAATACATTCAATATCATAATCAGTAAGATGCAAAGATTAGGAAAGTTCGTGTTCCTCAAATTTGGTAATATTTCATATTCGATTAATCAGTATAAAAGCTGATTTTAATCAAAGTTTGAATGTATCTTTTACGTAAGTGTTTACACCGAGTGATCTCTTGTTCAAAGAATGAAAATGGAGGAATTTTAATTTGCATTTTGCATTTAACTGGTTTCATCTTCAAACTCTTCCATCATTTTTTTACTTCCAATAAAAAAAGGGGAACGCTCATGTAATTCTGCAGGCTCTTTCTCCAGGATCCTTTGTTTTCCATCAGTAGCTTTTCCGCCTGCTATTTCAATAATGTAAGCCAGGGGATTACATTCATATAACAGCCTTAGCTTCCCATTTGGCCTTTCCTGTGTACCAGGATACATAAATATGCCGCCTTTTATTAAGTTGCGGTGAACGTCAGCAACCATACTGCCGATATACCTTTGCGTATAAGGGCCTCCGTTAGTTTCATTCTTTTGCTGGCAGGCGGCAAGGTATTGCTGAACTCCGGTGCCAAACTGAAAAAAATTACCGTGGATTACTGAATATATTTTACCGCTTTCAGGGCAATGAATGCCGGGATGGCTTAAACAAAATTCACCTATTGACTGGTCCAGCGTAAATCCATTCACGCCTCTTTTGGTAGCATACACAAGAATGGTAGAGGAGCCATAAATGATATAGCCCGCTGCAACCTGCCTGGTGCCGGGCTGTAGAAAATCTTCACGCTTTACCAAATGCCCTGTCTCGCTAACCCTGCGGTAAACGCTGAAAATAGTGCCGATGGATACATTGACATCTATATTACTGCTTCCGTCAAGAGGGTCAAACATGCAAATATATTTTGAATTCCTGCTGATGGCATTGTCAAAGCCTACGATATCATCAAGTTCTTCACTGGCAATTCCCGCACAACTTATTCCATGCCTCAAAACGCCGGTGAACTGGCTATTGGCATATTCATCCAATTTTTTCACCTCTTCCCCTTGCACGTTGATATCTCCGGTGTTTCCCAGGATATCTACCAACCCCGCTTTATTTACTTCTACATTTACACGTTTGGCTGCCAGGCCTATATCCCTTAAAAGGCCTGCCAGTTCGCCTGTCGCCCTGGGGAATGCGTGCATTTCCCTGAGCGTAAATTCATCCAATGTTAATACATTCCTGTTAACCATATATTCCACTTTTTAATTAATTTTTGGCCCTGCCTCAATGATCTCCCTGCTTACCAATCCACTATATTTTTCAAAATTCTTTATAAAATAACCGGCAAGCTGGTTAGCCGCATCCAGGTAGCTTTCTTTATTTTCCCAGGTTAGTTCGGGATCCAATACCATCGAAGGAACACCCGGGCATGATGTTGGTGTTATTAACCCAAACAAGTTATGAGAACGGTAGCTTACTTTTTCCAGTTTTCCTTCAAGGGCAGCTTTAACGATTGCCCTTGTATATTCAAGCTTCATTCTTTTTCCCACGCCATATCCCCCACCAGTCCATCCGGTATTTATCAGCCAAACACACGGCTCGTATTCTTTTAATTTTTTTTCCAACATAACAGCATAAACAACAGGATGCAATGGCAGGAATGGCGCTCCAAAACAGGCGCTGAAAGTTGGTTTTGGTTCTATAACACCTTCTTCTGTACCCGCAACTTTAGCAGTGTATCCACTGATAAAATAATACATCGCCTGTGAAACAGAGAGTTTACTTATGGGCGGCAAAACCCCAAAAGCGTCCGCAGTTAAAAAAAAGATATTAGCCGGAATACTGCCAACAGAGGGTCGTAAAGAATTACTGATATAATCTATTGGGTAGCTTACCCGTGTATTCTCTGTTATTTTTTTGCAGGAAAAATCAACAGTATTGGTACCCTTGAAAAAAGAAACGTTTTCCAACACGGCCCCAAACCTGACGGCTTTATAAATTTCAGGCTCTTTAGCCGGGTCAAGGTTAATCGCTTTTGCATAGCACCCTCCTTCAATATTAAATATTGAATGATCATCCCACCCATGTTCGTCATCGCCAATCAGTTTTCTATCCGGGCTGGCACTCAGGGTTGTTTTACCGGTGCCGCTCAACCCGAAAAACAATGCGGTGCCTCCGTCCTTTCCTACATTGGCAGCGCAATGCATGCTCAATACATTTTTTTCTTTTGGCAGGATAAAGTTTAAAATGCTGAATACCGATTTCTTTATTTCGCCGGTGTATTGGGTGCCACCTATGAGAATTATTTTTTCAGTGAAATTGATAACCACAAAATTTCTGCGGGGTACCATATCTGTGAATGGATCTGCAAAAAAGTGTGGAAGCTGAATTAAATGCCAGTCAACCTTTATATTTTTTAATTCCTCTTTTTGGGGCCTGAGAAACATATTGTAAGCAAAAAGATTGCAACACGGGTTTTCATTGATTACCCTTACGTTTAGCCTGAAATCAGTATTTGCACAAACGCAGGAGTCACGGATCCATAATTTTTTACCTTTTATGTATTCTAACATTTTTTTAAGCAGTAAATCGAAGTATTCATATGCTATAGGTTGGTTAAAACCGTTCCAGTCAATTATTTTTTCGGTTACATCATCTTTAACGATAAACCTATCTTTTGGGCTTCTGCCGGTAAATTCACCGGTATCTATTACCAATGACCCGGTACTACTTAAAACACCTTCACCCATTTCGATTGCCTGTATTACCAGGTCTTCTGGAAAAAGTTGATAAAATATATTTTCGGAATTGCTGGTAGTTACTTTAAAATATTCGAGGAACTTTAGAATTGCTGAACCTTTTGTTGTTTGAAAATTATCCATGAGTAAATTTTTACAGTGAGAATTAATATATGCTGGTAAAAAAAATTTGGAAGGAATGGATCTTGAAATAATGTATTAAAGTATAAGTAGCTTAATATCTGGTAAAAGGAATTATAAAATCAGGAGGAATGTTATTTCCTAATTATAATAATTACCAATAATTCTGGATTGTACTTTAGATACTAATTAAATTGAGGTAAAGGATTGGCAGCAAGGGCTTGCATCAAACAGCTATAGTTGTCTGATTTGTCATTGAAAATTTTGGAAGGATAATCCGGCCTCATAATTTTAAAAAACGCAATTTAAAATAAATTATGATATCCACTAAAATAAAGTTGATAATGAATGTTTTTTGCTAATAACCTGGATTGAAAAAATATCCTTTTTAGAAAATGTGTATCCTTTTTTAAAATTTTAATGGCAATATTGGTTATAGCACAGAAAAGTATTGAACAAGTTGCCTCTACATTTATCAACTTAACTTATTAGAAGAAAAGGTAAAATAAAAATTTGTAGGGTAAATTGTAGGGTAAATAAAAAAACCACTTACAAGTAAATTTATGTAAGTGGCTGATTATCACTGTGGGAGCACACGGGTTCGAACCGCGGACCCTCTGCTTGTAAGGCAGATGCTCTAAACCAACTGAGCTATGCTCCCTTATTTTGGGAGTGCAAATATAGGAGATGAAAATTATCCAAAAAAATTTAATTGGAATGTATGAAGCAATAGCTTAAAACTATTCAAGCTTTTTAGAAAAGGTTGTTAAAACTTTACTTAAGTGGCCATTTAAATAACACCTTTTGTTTTAGACTTTTCAGTAATTTTTTTTAATGACTTCAGATCTTTATAAAATCCGGGGTAAGATTTATTGACAGCTTCCGCATCCTGAATGACCGTATTTCCCTTTGCGCTTAAAGCTGCAACGGCAGTGGCCATAGCGATGCGGTGATCATTATGCGAGGAAATCTTTCCACCCTTTACTTCCTTGCCTCCATAAATAGTCATCAGGTCGCCATTCAATTCTATTTCCACATTCATCTTCTTAAATTCATCTCTCAATGCAATAGCGCGGTTGCTTTCTTTATGCAATAACCGGTTGACACCTTTGATCGTTGTTGAACCTTTGCAATAACCTGCCAACGCAACAAGCGGCGGAAAAAGATCGGGGCAATGCGTAGCATCAAATTCAAAAGCATTCAAATTATTTTTCTTTACCGAAATTTCTTTATTGTGAATGTTCACCTCAGCGCCACAATCGTATAATGCTTCCATAATATTTTTATCTCCCTGGGCAGAATTAAGATCGGCTCCTTTTAAAGTAACCTCCCCTGCGATAGCACCCGCAACTAAGAGAAATGCCGCGTTGCTCCAATCACCTTCCACGGTATATTTAATACTGTGTGCAGGCAACGGTTTGCGCGGATGAATGGTGAAAACTTCATAATTTCTGTTATCGATACGAAAGCCAAATTCTTTTAAAACAGAAATAGTAAGATCAATGTAAGGCCTGCTGGATAAGTCTCTAACGGTAATACGAACAGGAGCTGTACACGATTTTGCAAAAGCAAATAATAACCCTGTTAAGAATTGTGAACTCAGCGAACCATCCACAGTAATATTCTTTGGATGAAGCGGCCCTCGTAATGTTACCGGTAATTTTCCATCATTTGAATTTACTTCCACATCCAGCAAAGGAAGAATTTCATCAAAAAAATTCATTGGCCTTTTTAAAATACTTCCTTTTCCTGTAAAAATAATATCGTAATTAAACAGCCCGGCTATAGGAGCAAACATCCGCATTGATAATCCGCTTTCGCCAACATTTAGTATCACGTTTTTTTCGGGAAACTGAGAGCGAAATATATAATCGTTTGAAGTGATGGCCATTTTATTACTCACCATATTAATGGTAGCGCCGAGTTTGGAAATGATATCCATAGCAGCTTTTTCGTCATTGCTGTCGCCGAAATTATCAATCACAGTGGTACCCGGTGTTATTAGAGCCGCCGCACAAGCCCGCTGCATCGAGCTTTTAGAGGGAGGCACTTTTATTTTTCCAAAAACAGCAGAAGGCGTTATTGTTATGTTCACTTTTTTAATTGAAAATTGAGAGTTGAAAATTGAAAATTAAAGTAATAGAATAATTTATGCAAGAGAATAAAATATTTCGTACAAGTCGGTTAAAGAGATTTTTTTTATGGAAGCTTTACCTATTTCATCAAGCACCACAAAATTCATATCAGTACCCGATTTCTTTTTATCATGCAAAAGGATATTCCACGTTTTTTCTTTATCAATATCAAAAGCAATTGGCAATTTATATCTCAAAATAAGTTGCTTCACTTTTGCAGTATCGGCTTCCGAAAATCCATTTATTTTTTCAGAAATAACACAAGCTGCTACCATCCCAATGCTTACAGCACTACCGTGAGGAAGTTTTGCTGAATTTTCAATGGCGTGGCCAATCGTATGTCCAAAATTCAATAACTTCCTTTCGCCGGTTTCACGTTCATCAATAGCAACCACTTTGCATTTTATATCCACATTCCGCTCAATCAATTTCCCAATATTCTCTTTTGAAAATTGAAAATCCTGCACTGTATTTTCTTCCAGCAAACGAAACATACTTTCATCTTTTATACACGCATGTTTTATGATTTCCGCAAATCCATTGATCCATTCTTCATGAGGCAAGGTTTCTAAAAAAGAATAATCGTACAATAGAAATTCAGGGTGATTAATAACGCCAACTAGGTTTTTATAAACACCTACGTCCACCCCATTTTTTCCACCAATGCTGGCATCTACCATTGCAAGAATACTTGTTGGGGCAAAAGCAAATTTAATTCCGCGCATATAAACCGAGGCAGCATAACCTACAATATCAGTGACCACCCCTCCACCTACGCCTACAATAAAGCTCTGCCGGTCTGCATTCAATTTTATTAACTGATCAATAACCTCATTAACTGCTTTCTGATTTTTAAATTGTTCGCCTGCTTTTAAAACAATGGTTTTCCATCCTAAAAACTTTCCAGGTTGTTTTGCAAAAATATTTTCATCCGTGATAAGGATCGTATTTTCTTTATCCGTTACATCCGAAATCTTTGCAAAATCTGCATTGAAATAACAACTAATTGATTTCCCTGAAAATTGATATTTTTTGGAATCCATTTCTTTATTCTTCATTCATTACTCTATTTTGGTGATTGATACTTTCCATGTGCACTGCATCAAAATATTTAGTGATAAAATCTTTGCTCAAATCTAATTTTTCTCCTTTGATAAAGGCCTTCCCAAGAATTTCATTCCAACGATTAGTTTGCAATATCGTAATGTTATTCTCTCTTTTGTACACACCAATTTTGTTAGAAATTTTCATACGTTGTCCAAGAAGCGCCATTAGTTCATCATCTATCTGGTTGATCTGTTCTCTTAATTTAGCTAATGCTGTAACAAATTCTTTTTCATCTGTATTTTCCGTACGCCATTTCAATTCATCCAGCAATTCTGACAAGCGCTCAGGAGTAATTTGTTGTTTGGCATCACTCCATGCTTTATCCGGATCAATATGAGATTCAATCATCAATCCGCCAAAATCAAGATCAATACTTTTTTGTGCAATTGCATGTAGCCCTATCCTGTTACCGCATATATGTGAAGGATCGCAAATGATCAGCATATCAGGAAATCTTCTTTTCATTTCAATAGGAAGATGCCACATAGGTGCGTTGCGGAATTCTGTATTACCATAGTTGGAGAATCCGCGATGGATCATTCCAATTTCTTTCACACCTACTTTTTGCAAACGTTCAATTCCACCGCTCCACAATTCCATATCAGGATTGATCGGATTTTTGATGAGCACGGGCACATCTGATCCACGCAATGCATCGCACACTTCCTGCACGCTGAAAGGATTTACGGTAGTTCTTGCGCCTATCCAGAGAATGTCCACATCAAACTGCAAAGCCATTTCCACATGTTTGGCAGTAGCTACTTCAACAGCAATAGGCAAACCGGAGATTTTCTTTGCCTGGGCAAGCCATGGTAAACCTTTTACACCAATGCCTTCAAACATTCCTGGTTTGGTTCGAGGCTTCCAGATTCCTGCCCGAAGCGCATCTACCTTTCCTGTTTTAGCAAGCCTGGTAGCAGTTTCTACCACTTGTTCTTCAGTTTCAGCACTGCACGGTCCACTGATGATCAGCGGCCGTTTATTCCATAATTTTTGGATCGTTTCGTTCATTTTTTATTTGTTTTTTATTTTTTATTATTCTAATTTTTTTGGTACCGAATTTCGCGAATTAACATGAATTATTTTTTAATAAATTCATTATAGAGTAACATTTAATAAAGATTTCTATTCACATCTTACTTTATAATTTTCTTTATCTTATTCGCATTTTCCATTAACTCAATAAGGTATTCCATATTCTCTTTTTCCAGGCTTGCCTTGAATTTTCTTAACTGTGAAATATGCTCATTCAAAACATCCAACACGTTTTCTTTGTTTTGCATAAAAATTGGTGCCCACATAGAAGGGTTACTTTTTGCAAGACGAACGGTACTTTCAAAACCACCCCCGGCTAATTCAAAAATAGCATCCTCTTCTTTTTCTTTTTCCAAAACCGTATTGGCCAGCGCAAAAGAAGTGATATGAGATATGTGACTTACATAAGCAGCATGTATATCATGATTTTCAGCATTCATATAAACGATATTCATACCAAGCGATTCATAAATATTTTCGACAATAGCTACCGCTTCCTTGTCACTCTTTTCTTTTTCACAAATTACACATGACCTACCCCGAAAAGCATCTCTTGCGGCGGCTTCGGGGCCGCTATATTCCGTACCCCACATAGGATGCGTAGCTACAAAACGTTTTCTTTTCGGATGATTTTCCAATGATTTACACAAAGCATATTTTGTAGAACCGGCATCCGCCACAATTTGTTGGTCACTAATAAGATCCATTATTTCTTTCACAACTGTTATGGTAGCATCTACGGGAATCGCCACATAGACAAAATCACTTTTTTTCACTGCTTCTGTTAATGGTAATGCTTCATCTATGATGCGAAGTTCTTTGGCCTTATCTAAACTTGCCTGTGTTCTGCTCACGCCAATAATGTTTTTTGCAAAGCCTGTATCTTTCAAAGCCAATGCAAAAGAGCCACTGATTAATCCCACCCCAACAATTGTGACATTGTTAAACATGATCTGTCAATTATTTTTTAATTCTTTTTATTGCTTCATTTAATTTTTCTTCTGTCGCACACAAACTAACGCGGATATATGTATCACCTGCATCTCCAAAAATTCCACCTGGTGCAATGAATACATTGCAGTCATTTAAAACTTTATCTGTTAATTCATACCCATCTTTATATCCTGATGGGATTGATGCCCAGACAAATAATCCTGCCTGGTCTTTATCAAAAGAACAGTTCAGACAATTTAATAATTCAAATACTTTCTCTCTCCTCCTTCTATAAACAGTGTTTACAGAATCGTACCAATCCTTACCTAGCTCCAAAGCCTTTGCTGCAGCAAGTTGTAGAGGAAGAAACATTCCACTATCCATATTGCTTTTGAAACGAAGCACTTCACCAATTCTTTCCTTGGCTCCACAAAGCATGCCCATTCTCCATCCTGCCATATTATGGCTTTTGCTGAAGGAATTTAATTCAACCACGACCTCTTTAGCTCCTTCAAATTTTAATAAACTCATTGGATGATCATTGAGAATAAAACTATAAGGATTATCGTGTACAATAAGAATCCGGTGCTTTTTAGCAAATGAAATCAATTCTTCAAACATTTCGTTTATGGGTAACTGCCCTGTAGGCATTTGAGGGTAATTTACAAACATCAATTTTACATTTTGTAAATCCAGCTTTTCCAGTTCTCCAAAATCAGGGCACCAGTTATTTTCTTTTGTGAGCGTATATGCCTTCACGTTAGCTCCTGCAATTTTTGCTGCACTCATATAAGTAGGATAACCGGGATTGGGAATTAAAACCGTATCTCCCTTATTAATATAAGTCATACAAATATGCATGATACCTTCTTTGCTTCCGATCAATGGCAAAATTTCTGTTTCAGGATTCAATACTACATCATACCATCTTTTGTACCATTTAGAAATCGCATTCCTAAGTACCGGACTTCCTTTATAATTCTGATAACCGTGCTGGTTGGGCTTGGCAGCTTCTTCCTGCAATGTTTTGATCACATCGGGATGGGGCGGAAGATCGGGGCTTCCGATTCCCAGATTGATAACATTCTTCCCGGCTTTATTCATTTCATCAATTTGTCTCAGTTTCTTTGAAAAATAATATTCTTCAACTCCTTCGAGTCGTTCAGATACCTTCCCGACTATTTGAGAATCATTATTCATAGCATTTATTGATTTGTCATTCATATTTCTTTCTTTACATTAAATCAGGTTCTCGGTGTTTTTCCATTTTTATAAACACCATACACTTTAACCGCCGCTGTAAAAGGTTTTATATTTTTCAGAACATTATTAAGATGTTCCAGGCTGGTAAATTCGCAGTCAACATGAAAAGCATATTTCCAATCGCTACCAGGTATAGGCATGGATTGCAGTTTGCTTAGATTTATCCCTCCTTCTGAGATCTTGGTAAGCACTTTAGCAAGGCTGCCTTTTGAATGATCTGTTTCAAAAATCAGTGAAGCTTTGTTTGCTTCAACAACTACTTTTGCAGATGCTTTATTTTCCAAAGCCCAAAACCTGGTATAATTATTTTTTTGCGTGTGAATGTTTGGCGCAATCATATCTAATTGATAAAGTTCAGCAGCAAATTCACCTGCGATGGCTGCTATGTGCTTGCTTTTGTGCTGATGAATATGTTGAGCGCTGAGAGCGGTATCTTCTGTTTCAATTAATTTCCAATTATATTTTTCCAAAAAATCCAGGCATTGCAATAACGCCATCGGATGCGAATGCACTTCGCGGATATCCTCCAATGAAACACCGGGATTCACCAAAAGATTTTGATCAATCTGGAGATAGATCTCTCCCGTAATTTTTAAATTACTCTTTTGAAGCAAATTATAATTTGGTAAAATACTTCCGGCAATAGAATTCTCAATAGCCATCAAACCTCCATCGCTCTTACTTTCGTCATCAGCAATTTTAACTACATCGCGAAAGGTGGAGCAACAAATTACTTCCACATCATTTCCAAAAAATCTACGGGCTGCAGCCTGGTGAAAGCTACCTTCAAAACCCTGTATGGCTATTCTCTTTTTCATCTGAACATTTTCATTTTTTTAATTGCCAGATGGCTCTCACATGATGATATTATTCTTCATTTATCTTATCATCTTTTTATCATCATGTTCGGGTCATAAAAACAAAAATCCCGACTTTTTCAGCCGGGATTCTTTTATCGTTATCTGTTTGTTTCAGTATTAACAAAGGCATCCCGGGCTATTTCTAAAATAGTAGCTAAAGTAAAAGAAGCCGGTATTTGCTTTTGTGATCATAATTGCTGCGCAAAAATAAGTTAGAAATTGAAAGCAACAAATTTATTTTTTTGTTTATCCACTAATTGTACAAATTTTCACGAATTTAAAAACAAGATAGCCACTGATTACAAGGATTTTCACGAATTTCTAACAGAGCATTCCCTTCTCTTTCGGAGAAGCCTGCCTGTTTGATGAAGTCAGACAGGGGTTGGGGTGAGACTTTCATGGATTGAAAAAAAAGAAATACAGATTATTTGTTGGTTTACTGTAAAATTATCTAAAGACAAATCGCACCTTTCTCATATCTGGATACATAATGCCTATTCTTTCACACTCATATCTTCCAACTTCTCAGCTGCATCTTTATTTAACAGAATTTTTATTAAAAAAATAATTGCTGTTATTGCGAAAATTCCACCAATAATCCAGTTCATTAAATTCTGGTTTGCATTTAGTTTTTGGACGATCCATTTACCTCCAAAAATAAAAACACAATTTCCTAAAAGTGTCCCTAATCCAATACCTACGATATAAAAATTATAGTAAGAATTTTTAGGCTGCAAAATATTTTTAGTAAAAAGGACCGTACTCCAACCAAACCAAAATGGAATTTGCATGGGACTGATAGCACTCAACATCACACCCAGGAGAAAACGGTTAATGTTATTATCAAGCATCACATTTTTTGCATGATGCGGTTGCATTGCTGCAATAAAACTACCCACAGCAAGGGCTACTACAATAGCGAGGGCGATCCATTCCATCCACCGGAATATTTTTTTTTGTTTGCGTATCCAATTAATGCCCACTAATGAAACACGCACATAAAACATTTCTACCAGTAAAGATCCAATTGAAAAATAAATTGCATTTTTAATACTTTCCTGCACACTTATCTGCATAGCTGCTACATTAAGGGTGCCCAAAGGAAGTGAGCCTAAGAAACTCACTATCATTCCCCAGAAAAAAATTTTTACTAATCCCATTAATCGGTTAATTCTTTTGGTCAGTTCTTTTTTGCCAAAACGGATAAAGACACAGCTACCTCATCGCTCAAAACAATATTTTTTTCACCAACTCCAAAATCAGTGCGTTCTATTTGAAAATTACCTGTAAATAAATAATCACCATTAATCTTTTTTGCCTGGAATGGAAAAGAAATTGGTTTGGTTACTCCTTTTATGGTAAGATTTCCTATAAAATAAAAAAATCCATCTTCCGTTTTATTTGTTTTGGAAATTTTGGTAGAAATTAAATGTATCAACGGAAATTTAGTAGCATCAAAATATTCATCGCTTACCAGGCTTTTATCTCTCATTCCGTTATCAGTGTTAATCGTGGATACAGCCACAGTTACATCAAACTTACATTCAGCAAGGTTATCAGGAAAAAAGTCTATTATCCCTTTAATACCTGAAAGATCTCCCCCTGTATTGATCCCGAAATTTTTAATTACAAAGTGTACTTTACTACCTGCGTCAGTCGGAGTGTAATTTTGTGCATTCGTCTGCGATCCGGTGAAAAGCAAAAAGGTCAAAAGATATTTCAACATTATCATCATGGTTTTAGTTTTGCAAGGTGTTATATTTTCAGGAAATTTCTTTATCTGCTTTATTAATTATTTTATAATGTTTTCTTGTTTTATGTCTGAAGCGAATGCCTTTCATTAAGTGCCAGTAAGGTATTTCTTGTTTATGATTATAGCTACTGATACGATACAATATTTTCCAGTGTTTCAGAATTTCGTTCCATGCACCACTCAAAGTGTATCCGGTATCATAAAAGTGATTGGGTTCAGCGCCGCATCCATTGTATTCAAGAATCATAAAATTTTTCCTCTGTTTCAATTCTTCAATCGAATTACACATGATATCATATCTTCCATAAAAAAAATCATTAATGCCGAGGCTTATTTCATCAAGCATCTCTATTAATTTGTCATCAATTTCAGAACTGAGATCTATAAATTGTGCTCCCCTGTTATGATTGGCGGCATAGCTCAGAATATAAGTTTCGCCAACGGGAATTATTTTATTAAAATTTTGTCCATGTTTAAGTTTGAGTCCCGCAATCCTTTTTTTTGCTTTTAAATTCATCAGAAGCAATTCTTCCAGCGTATGGATTCCGTCTCCTGTTACACGCATGGGTATTTTTTGAAGAAACCCGGTAATAGCTCCTCTTTTTTCAAAAGGATAACGATAATAAAAAAGGCTTACTTCTACTGGATATTTTATAAATTCCTGAATAAAATACTCTACTGGAATTTTAGAATGGTATTCTTTTAAGTGTTCTTCATTTTCAATTTTTCTAAATAATATTCCTTGTCCCCCAACCTCAGGTTTTACAATTAAAGGATATTGAATACCGCTATGGGCAAGCATCTCTTTTATTTCCTGAAAGCTGATTGAAGGTTTTACATTAAAATAGTTCGGGCAAAGCTCAACGGGAAGTAAATCGTGCATTTCTTTCTTTGGTTCACCTTCCATTCCGCCAAAAGTAAGTTTAGGATTACTCGGTGTAAAAAACCATACGGAACCCGAACGAATCATATACCAGGCCCAAACGGGAGCTATCGGAGCATATAAAATCTTAAAAGGCCATTGTTCCCAGTTTTTTATTTTTGTGATCAGATTCATTTTTTTCAGAACCGCAAAAATAAGTTTAAACCGTTGAACCTGTTGCCGTCTATCAAAATTGTTTGTTGTAATTTAGCTGCCAATAATTTAAGAAAAATGCATATTCCAACCATGGCTGAAATGATGGCAGAAGGTAAAACTCCTGAGATACTATTTTTTGTGGGATGTGCGGGCAGTTTTGACCAGCGCGCGCAAAAAATTACGAAAGCATTTGCAACTATTTTAAATAAAATTGGTATTAATTATGCTATCCTGGGCAAAGAAGAAATATGCAATGGTGACCCTGCAAGGCGTGCCGGCAATGAATTTTTGTTCCAGATGATGGCATATCAAAACATTCAATTACTAAATGGTTATGAAATAAAAAAAATAGTAACTACCTGTCCTCATTGTTTTAATATTCTAAAAAATGAATATCCTGCGCTTGGCGGCAATTATGAAGTGGTTCATCATACTGTTTTTTTACAGCAGCTTATTGAGGATGGAAAAATAAAGATGAAAGAGGATGGAAGTTTTAAGGGTAAAAAAATTACATATCACGATAGCTGTTATCTTGGGCGGGCCAATAACATTTATGAAGCACCTCGTAAAGTTTTGGAAGCATTAGATGTGGAATTGGTAGAGATGAAACGATCCAGGAGCAATGGATTGTGTTGTGGTGCCGGTGGTGCCCAGGTATTCAAAGAAGAAGAAAAAGGCACTAAAAGAATCAATGAAGAAAGAACATCGGAAGCCATTGAAACTGGTGCTAAAATTATTGCTTCTAATTGTCCTTATTGTATGATGATGCTCTCTGATGGCGTAAAACTCCATGAAAAAGAAGATGAAGTTAAAGTGATAGATATTGCAGAATTGATCGCAGAAAGTATGGAAGACAATTAAAAATTAAAAATTAAAAATCGATTTGGGAATTAAAAGTTTGGAAGCAAAATAAAAAAATGTTAGAAAATATTAGAGATAAGAATAGCCATTCCGAATCAGGAAAATCGAAATTGCCCTTCCCGGCAGGAGATTCTGATGATTTTAAAAGTTTGAATTTTATAGAAGAGATCATTGAAGAGGATCTTCGTAATGATAAGCATGAAAAAATATTAACGCGTTTTCCACCCGAACCGAATGGCTATCTGCATATTGGACATGCAAAAAGCATCTGCTTAAATTTTGGATTGGGGCTTAAATATATTGGCGCAACCAATCTTCGTTTTGATGATACCAATCCGGTAACAGAAGATACAGAATATGTGGAGAGCATTAAAGAGGATATTCGTTGGCTTGGCTTTACCTGGAGTAACGAATATTATTCAAGCGATTATTTTGACGAATTGTATCTTTTTGCTGTAAAGCTTATCAATAAAGGGTTAGCATACGTTGACGACAGCACCCCGGAACAAATTGCCTCTGAGAAAGGAACGCCCACTGAACCTGGAAAAGATAATCATTTTCGCAACAGAAGTGTGAAAGAAAATCTTCTTCTTTTTGAGGAAATGAAGAACGGGAAATATAAAGACGGCGAAAAAGTATTACGTGCAAAAATTGATATGTCACATATCAATATGCTAATGCGCGATCCAATTATGTATCGAATAAAGCATGCGCATCATCATCGTACAGGGAATAAATGGTGTATTTATCCAATGTATGATTTTGCTCACGGACAAAGCGATAGTATTGAGCATATTACTCATAGCATTTGTACGCTTGAATTTGTTCCGCATCGTGAACTCTACAATTGGTTCATAGAAAAATTAGAAATCTTCCCTTCCCGCCAATATGAATTTGCGCGTTTAAATATGACCTATACGGTGATGAGTAAACGTAGATTATTACAACTTGTAAATGATGGTTATGTTTCAGGGTGGGATGATCCTCGAATGCCTACACTTTCAGGCTTCAGGAGAAAAGGATATACACCTTCCAGCATAAGAACCTTCTGTGAAAAGATTGGGGTAGCTAAAAGGGATAACATGATTGATATTTGCCTGCTGGAATTTTGCATTCGTGAAGAACTGAACCAAACTGCCAATCGTGTAATGGCTGTTTTGAATCCACTTAAACTAATCATAGATAATTATGATGAGAATAAAACAGAGGAATTAACCACTGAAAATCTTCCTAATGATGCGGGGAATATAAGAACGATCACTTTCTCAAAAGTACTATGGATAGAAAAAGAAGACTTTATGGAATCCCCTGTAAAAAAATGGTTCCGCCTGGCACCAGGACAAATGGTTCGTTTAAAAAGCGCTTACATTATTAAATGCGAAAGTTTTAAAAAAGATGCTACTGGAAATGTGACAGAGATACATTGCACTTATCTGCCCGAAAGCAAAAGTCATCATGATACGAGTCACTTAAAAGTAAAAGGAACCATTCACTGGATCAATGCACGTGATGCTGCCAAAGCAGAAGTAAGATTATACGACCGTTTATTTAAAGTAGAAAATCCTGCTGCTGAAGAAGGGGATTTCAAAGATTTTATAAATCCTGATTCATTGCAAATCATTAAAAATGTGTTCATAGAACCACATATTCAACATGCTGAAACCGGTGCCCACTTTCAGTTTATGCGCAATGGATATTTTTGCATAGATAAAGATTCAAAACCCGGAGCTTTGGTATTTAACAGAACAGTTACATTGAAGGAAGGATTTAAAGCAAGTTAAGATATTAGTTTGATTTATTATAATGAACATTCGAAAGATGAATAATAGTCCCAATTATCATAAAGCTTTAATCAAACTTTCTAAAAGTTATTCCTGAAAAACTAATTCGTGAAATCTGAAAACTATTGCCTTCGGGAAATTAAAGCTTAAACCCAATCGAAGCCACAATATTCCCTGCATTATTTCGCAAATACGCCGGTACATTAGGTTTATCTTCCAGCATATAGGGATAGTTGATGTCTTTATTAGTTAAATAAACATAAGTAAGATCAAGAAACATTCCCCTGTTTCGATAACCAATACCTCCGCTTATTTTTATGAGATTGGCGCTTTGATTTTGATAAGGATTACCGTAATACGCACCGCCTAACCTGAACATAATCGTATTGAATTTTAATTCTCCTCCCAACCGAACATTAATCGCATTTTTATAAAGATCTTTAATAACCTTATTTAAAGAATTGTAATAATCTGCTGCGGAAGCATCATTGTTTACGTCATGAAACGAAGCGTCTTTGTAATTTACATATTCTATATCCGCAGAAACAAAGCCGCGCTGGTCTTGTACATTTTTCACTTCACCAAAAACATAGGCGCCACTCAATATTGCCCGCCAGGGAGTATTGAAACTATATTTTGATTGAAGCTGCTGACCATTGTTAAGGTCAGTAGAACTCTGGTGTTTTACACCTTCACCTCCATAACCTTCTAGATCGGTTATTATTTTGGTGTTGTAATTATCAGTAAGCTGGTAATAAGTGGGCGTATGAAATGCCAAACCAAGACTAAGATCTTTAACAGGTTTAAAAATGACACCAAATTTTCCATCTACTCCTACACCTTTTGTTTGTAATGTTCCATTGGCAATGAAATAATTAAAATTATTGTTAGGATTTCCTGAAGCATCACTCTCTTTGTAAGAAGCATTACGATTATAGTTTAAAAATGGGAATGAAAGGGTAGCACCGAAATACCATTTATCCTTCAGATTCAATCCTCCTCCAATAGCCGCATCAGTAATTCCTCCCGAAGTATTGATGGTATTTTCCTGAATAAGACCTGTCGCAGGATTTGCCTCAGATTTATAACCGCCGATTGAACCGTCAGCATTTTGAAGCGTATCAATTAAGTAAGTATTAAAAGCGAGGCTGGCGCCATCAGGATAATTAGTGGCAGCATCATTGGGATTAGTAACGTTATCATTAGCCAATTGTTCCAGGTATTGTTCCGAAAAGGAGGAAGAGTGGTTGGTTCCCTTATAATAAACATGATTATTAAAATCAGCCATCCTGTTGATTCCAAAACCAATTGCAAAACTTTTTACTTTTTTACCCGGGGCTGAAGGAGAAGCCAAAACAAATCCCGTGGTACCAATACTAAAGCTACTATTTTTTGCACTTCCCGGATTGCCCAGGTAGTTGGATTTAGAATTTTGAAATGAAAAATCCGGCGTAAAAGCAAAATCTCCCGTCTTATAAAACCCCAATCCCGCAGGATTTATAAAAAGAGAAGTGAATTCGCCACCCAAAGCACCACCTGCCCCACCAATTGCCTGGTTTCGTGCAGTACCTCCAGGTTCGGTTAAAAAAGAATATCGCAAAGCATCTGCCGGTTCCTGCGCGTAAGAATATATGACAGTAAATAAAAATAATAAGACTAAATATCCTGTTTTCATGGTTCGATTCATTATTTCACTTTAATTGTCCTAAAACAACTTTTTAATTAAAAAAACGATCTAAAAAAGGATGAAAAATCATCCCATAAATTAGTGTTTATCTCCTGAAGGTCCTTACAGGAGCACTACCGCCGCTGTTTCCTGAATTGGAAGGGGCACTCTCAGATGAAGAATTATTATAGCTTCTGGAAGGAGTTTGATCGTTATTAAAGGTTCTATAATTTTCGGAATTATTATATGTCCTGTAATTATTGGAATTATTATATGTCCTGTTGTTATTAGAATTATAATATACCCTATTGTTGTTGGATGGTACCGTATAAATACGGGTACGATTAGGAGTAAAAATCCGCCTGATCACACTTCCTACACCAGTAGTACGCCTTATGGTCGTTGGTGTTGAAGATGAAGTATTAGTTGGAATACTACCACTACCACGTACACCAACGCTCGAATTACTACTTGAACTTGTGTTCGTGTATGCATTAAGATTATATCTCCTTGGTCCGGAATATAAACTTATATTGGAATTCCCTGAAACAGGATAATATTGAGAAGAATAGGAGTGGCCTAAATAGGACAGATTGTACATATATGGGCTGTACATATATGGATTATACAATCCATAAGGATTATATAAACCATAAGGAGTATTGTCAAAACCTAACCCGGCAAATCCCAAAGAATTGTACATATAAGGGTTATACAATCCAAAAGGATCATAATTATAAAATGGATTGCCAAAACTATTATAATAATAAGGATCATATCCTAAACCACTATATCCATAAGGGTCGTATGCATATCCTAAATCCAGGGTAACAGGTGCAAGGGCCATATAATTTTGATCCAGGATTCCACCACCATTCTGTCCTTCTTCATCATTTCGGTAAGAGTATGAATTTCTATCATTATCAGTTTGGGGCGTTACATAACCATTATCATCTCCCGGACTTGCATAACCATTATCGTTTTCTGAACTTACATAAGAATTTTTAACCGGAGCCGGTGAATAATAAACATCATCGGGAGTTTGTCCGGAACGGTAAGCAGTACTGCAACTGCTGAAAGCAGCCACCGCGCCAAGGAATATTATATGTTTTATTTTCATGGCTTTAAGTTTTAAAAAGTTTTATAACTAATGAACGTTTATTTTTGCGTCATTTTACCGTAAATTTAAGCATAAAATATTACATAACTGAGAATGATTTTATGAACGGCAGTTAAAAATATTCAAATAGGAATTTTAATTATAAAACTGGATGCAATTTTATCGAATCAAAAAAATAAACACATATAAAATAGTTAATACAAATGAGTAAAGAAATCACAAGCAGAGAACAGGATTATTCGCAATGGTACAATGATATAATTATTAAAGCCGGGCTTGCAGATTATAGTGCAGTGCGTGGTTGCATGGTTATTAAACCTTATGGATTTGCACTCTGGGAAAACATGCGCAATCAATTGGATAAACGTTTCAAGGAAACCGGTCATCAGAATGCCTACTTTCCGCTTTTTATTCCGAAAAGTTTTTTAAGTAAAGAAGCGGCGCATGTGGAAGGGTTTGCCAAAGAATGTGCGGTGGTAACTCATTACAGACTAAAAAATGACCCAAATGGCGGTGGTATTATTGTAGATCCCGAAGCAAAATTGGAAGAGGAATTGATCATACGCCCCACGTCTGAAACCATAATCTGGAATACTTACAAAACCTGGATACAATCATACAGAGATCTTCCCTTGCTTATAAATCAATGGGCCAATGTAGTAAGATGGGAAATGAGGACACGGCTTTTTTTACGCACTACAGAATTTTTATGGCAGGAAGGCCACACCGCTCATGCTACATCACAGGAAGCCATAGACGAAACTATGAAGATACTGGATGTGTATGCGGAATTTGCGGAAGAATGGATGGCCATGCCGGTAATAAAAGGTGTAAAAAGTATCAATGAACGCTTTGCCGGCGCCGTAGATACGTATTGTATAGAAGCTTTGATGCAGGATGGTAAAGCCTTACAATCCGGTACCTCTCATTTTCTAGGTCAGAATTTTGCCAAAGCATTTGATGTAAAATTCAGTGACAAAGAAAATAAATTGGATTATGTATGGGCTACAAGCTGGGGCGTGAGCACTCGTCTAATAGGCGCCCTGGTGATGGCACACAGTGATGATGACGGACTAATACTTCCGCCAAAATTGGCACCAATACAAGTGGTAATCGTACCTATTTTTAAAGGCGATGAACAAAAAAAATTAATTGATAAAAAGATAATTCCTTTAATTGAAGATTTTAAAGCTTTGGGAGTTACTGTAAAATATGACGATGATGATAGCCGCCGCCCTGGATGGAAATTTGCAGAATATGAAATGAAAGGTGTACCGGTAAGAATTGCAATTGGCGCGCGTGACCTGGAAAATAATGTGGCTGAAGTTTCAAGAAGAGATAAAAAAACAAAAGAATCAGTATTTCTCGATGGACTTGCCAAAACAGTTTTGATATTGCTTGAAGATATTCAAAATAATATTTATCAAAAAGCAAAAGAGTATCGTGAAGCTCATATTACTAAAGCCAACACATGGGATGAATTTGGAAGACTTCTTGATGAGAAAGGAGGGTTCATTTCAGCACATTGGGATGGAACTGCTGAAACAGAAGAAAAAATTAAAGAACTTTCTAAGGCCACTATCCGTTGCATTCCTTTAAATAATACAAAAGAGGAAGGGAAATGTATTCTCACCGGGAAGGTAAGCCACGAAAGGGTTTTGTTTGCAAGGGCGTATTAAAAAATAGAAATATTCAATAAAGATTCGTTTACTGTGAAATATTTTTATTTCATTTCTCGAGTTCAAATTGACCCAAACGGCCATTCCTTTTGAAACTTTGCCTTAATAAAATAAACGATTGTTCCGAGGAAAATTACAATCAATCCACTGACCATTAATTTGCTTCCGGTAGAGATAAGTATAAATAACCACATTGCTATTGCCAGAAATACAGGCAAAGGAAACAAAGGCATCTTATAAGGAAATTCATCGCTGTTTCTTTTGCTTCGCAAAATGAGTAATCCTATTGCTTGCCCAATAAACTGTATCATAATCCGCATCGCCAGGATTGCACTTATCACTTCGCTTAGCTTGAGAAACATGCTGAGACTAAAAGCTACACTTCCTAAAAATAATATGGAAACATAAGGAAAATTTTTAGTAGGATGTAACTTCGCAAATATTTTAAAAAATTCTCCATCTGCTGCCGCAGCATACGGAATACGGCTGTAGCCAAGCGTTGCAGAAAATACAGATGCAAACGCAACCCATAAAATAAGACAGGTAACAATGACCGCGGCATTATGACCAAGCAACACTTCCATGAATTCGCTGATCACAAAATCACTGTCTTTTGCCTGTTGCCATGGGATCACACTCACCACACTTACATTCATAAAAAAATATAAAATGGCAACTCCGATAATAGAAATAAACATGCTTCGGGGAATATTTTTAGAAGGATTTTTTATTTCACTTCCCAAGTGGCATACATTATAATAACCGAGATAGCTATACACCGATTTTACACTTGCGAAGCCAATTGCGGTAACAAAAGCATAATCAACTGATATACCTGAATTAATATTTTTAATAGGTTCCAAAAAATTCCCATGAACAATTCCTCCGCCAATAATCCAGAACATGGTAATGATAACCCCACTCCACAAAAAGATACTGATCTTACCAATAGCATCTATTTTTCTATACAATAAAATCACAATTAAAATAACTACCCCTCCGCTTACAAATTTTTCCGTTACATCCGTTAATGGAACAAGGAAAGAAAAATATTTTGCAAAGCCGATTGCCGCGGAAGCTATTACCAGGGGAGCTTGTATCATCGTTTGCCATACAAATAAAAAACTCATCATTTTACCGGCACCATTTTTTCCGTATGCTTCTTTTAAAAAATTATAGCTTCCACCGGCTCTTGGGAACGCCGCGCCAAGTTCGCTCCACACCATACCATCAACTATAGATAAAAACGCTCCTGCTAACCACGCATACAGAAAATAAGGGCCATTCATCATTCCTATTACCATGGGCAAAGTAATGAACGGGCCGATACCTACCATATCTGTCATATTGATAGCAGATGCATGCCAGAGGCTAAGCCTTCTTTCCAATGATGCCATTAATTAAATAAGTTGAACAAAAAAATAGTGAAAAAAATAATTTAGGAATAAAAATACTTAATTAAAGATTTCCTTTTTTTAATTCTTCTATTGCGTGGTTGGCTGCTCTTGCAGTTAATGCCATAAAAGTGATTGATGGATTTTGAGTTCCGGTTGAAGTCATGCAGGCACCATCTGTTACAAAAACATTTGGGCATTCATGCATTTGGTTCCATTTATTTAAAAGAGATGTTTTAGAATTCTTACCCATCCTTACGCCTCCCACTTCATGAATATCCAGTCCCGGTGCCTGCTTGCTGTCATTAGTGGTAATATTTTTACAACCCGCTTTATCCAACATTTCCACGCCCTGATTCAGAAAATCTTTCAGAGATTTTTCATCATTGTCATCATACCCTACATCAATAGATAATAATGGAATTCCCCATTCATCTTTCTGATCTTTACTAAGAAATACGCGGTTTGATTCTTTAGGAATTGTTTCGCCCTGCATCATCATAGAAACACCCCAGCTTCCTGGTTCAGTTTCTGCCTGTTTAAATTCTGCGCCCATTTGGTCTCCCGGAACAGCATGATTCCAACCTCCGCGATATGCGCTGAAAAAAACCATGTAACCCCGAAGAAAATCCATTTCCTGTTTATAAACATTCCGAAAATTAGGCATCATAACTGCGCAAGGGCGCCGGCCATAATAATAGGAATCCAGGAATCCATCCATGCTTGCATTAAGCGTTCCCCTGTAATTTTGAAACGCTACATACTTACCCAGCAGTCCATTATCATTACCAAGTCCATTGGGAAAACGGGTCGAAGTGGAATTGAGTAAAACAAGATTTGAATTTAATGCAGCGGCATTTACAAAGATGACCTTTGCAAGATATTCTGTAATCATTTTCGTGTGTGCATCAATTACTCTTACTCCTGTAGCTTTATTTTTTTTATCATCATAAATAATGGAATGAACTACAGAATCGGGTCGAAGGGTAAGATTCCCGGTTTTGGCAGCCCAGGGTATCGTAGAAGAGTTGGAACTGAAATAAGCGCCAAACGGGCATCCGCGTTGACATAGATTTCTCGCCTGGCATTGGCCCCTACCCTGTTCTAAATGTATTTCTTTGGGTTTGGTTAAATGAGCACAACGCCCTATGATTACATTTCGATCTTTATAATTATCCATAATTCTTTTCTGCATGGATTTCTCAACCACGTTCATTTCCCATGCAGGCAAAAATTCTCCATCTGGCAAAGTTTCCAATCCATCTTTATTTCCACTGATTCCTACAAATTTTTCAACATGGCTATACCAGGGAGCCAGGTCTTCATAGCGAATCGGCCAGTCAACCGCAAATCCATCTCTTCCAGGGCCTTCAAAATCATATTTGCTCCATCGCTGTGTTTGCCTTGCCCATATCAGCGACTTCCCTCCTACCTGGTATCCACGTATCCAATCAAAAGGTTTCTCCTGGATGTATGGATGCTCTTTATCTTTTACAAAAAACTGCATCGCATCTTCTCTGAACGCATAACATTTGGAAACAACAGGATTTTCTTCAATTTCTTTCAAAGTGAGATTATTGCGATGCGGAAAATCCCAGGGATCTTTAGACATGGTTGGGTAATCTATAAGATGCCTTACATTTCTCCCTCTTTCTAAAACTAAAGTTTTGATTCCATGTTCGCATAACTCTTTAGCCGCCCAACCGCCGCTTATTCCGGAGCCAATCACGATAGCGTCGAATGTATTTTTTTCAATCCCTTTTGAATTTATGTTTCCCATTCCTGGTTTAATTACTTATTTAAAATAATTTTTCTAACCGCTTTAATCATGTTGCCCATGCTTTGTCACCTTTTTTATAAGGAACATTTCCCTGGTAAGATCCGGGAGTTTGTATATATCGAAGGGCCTGGGTAGCGCCGGGTTGCGAAGTAAAAAACCCAAACAAAGTCAGTTCTTTTATCATTGGATAAAAATGAGGATTGCTGTTATTCATTTTGTCTGAATTCCCTTTCCCTGTCTGTACAGCATCTCCGTTTCCCCCGGTGTTACTTTTTTTGTTTTTTGCATATTCAACAGATTCATCTTCCAATACATGGAGTATCGCCATTTTTTGTGAAAGCGCTAATTGCGGAAATTTATTTTTGCTAAGCTCTTTTATCTTATCAATTCCATTCCAAAAAATTATTTGTTGTTCAGGAGTATAACAATCCGTTACATATATCTTCATAAACGCTCCTATCCTGGCTGCCTTCGCTCCTGGCGAGGTAGAAGTTGCAGGAATAATAGTTTCTCCAATTTCATCTAAGAGTTTTATAATTTCATCAGTAAAATATTCTTCTTTTACGTCAGACTTACAGGAAGAAAAAAGAAATTCGGTACTAACTATTGTGGCTGGAAGTATGATAGCCATCGAGGATAGAAAACGTCTTCTTTTCATTTAATTATTTTAGAAAATTGGATCTTATGGTTCGTGCTAATTTCGCGATAATTCTTAAAACTTTCTAAATTAATTTTCGCCTACATTTCATAAGTACGATGTTGATATATTTTTTTATACTATATCCTTTGGCCAATGAGTTTCTAATCCCTGCGAACGAATAAAATTTTGAAAATCTTCAAGTAGAACAGATTTCTCACGTATTGAATGAGGCGTTACTTTCTTCATTTGAGAAAAGGCAATCAACATACCTGCGGCTTCTCCAATACCCCATTCCACCGGATGAAGGCGGTAACATCCATTAGTAATATGTGTGGTTCCAATGTTCTTATTTGCAGGAAATAAATTTTCCATTCTCACCGGCAAAAGCGCACCAAGCGGAATTTGAAAAGGCAGAGAATCAAAATCAATATAATTATTTCCTGCAATGGTGGGATGAAGGTCAATGTGATAATATCCGGTGCCTACACTATCAAAAAAATTAGCCGCTTTATTGCCTGATTCTTTACCTGTAATCAAAGCGCGATTAGCCTTGCCTACGTGCTCTTCAAGGATCGTAAATACAGATTTGATTCGACGGGATTCACGGTTGTAAGGATATTTTGCCAAACCGTCGTCTGTTCCATACACATCGCCACGTAGCCTTAATCCCGGCCAGCCCTTACCTCCATTAGAATGCGGGGCTTCTGTCTGCAACCAGTAAAAAAGAGATAAGCTCAATTGTTTTGAATTTTCAATATGTTTTATAAATTCTTCTTCAGGAACATCAATAAGGCTGCCGGTCATGTAATCATTTTGTGGCCAGTTTATAATGGAAATATCCCCCTTGAAAGTGCCTGGCTTAAAATTTTCTTTATTGATAATTCTTCGATAATTCCAAAGATTCAAAAGACTACCCGTAGAAGTGCCGTCAGGGCTAAATCCCAGATTCTTAGGTTGTAATGTGGATGGAATGGAATAAGAAAGATCCAATAGTTTTCCCGGCCATGGAGGAGTAAGATTAGGGATAAAATTTTTCCAGAAATCATACTGGGCCGGCTTGTCAATTGTATAATTTGAACCATGAATATAATCCATAACCAAACAAAAAGTAAATGCCTGGATATTTTTTGGATCCGCTTTTTCGGAAGCATGCAATTCATGGGTTTCATGCCGTGACTCTGATCCTGTCACATATTCAGTTCCTGTAATTGGCAGCAAATCTCCCAATTCAGTAGCATCAATAAAATAAGGTGCTTTAAGCCAAACTTCTTTTTTATCACCTGTAGTAGTTAGCGCTTTTAATGCATTCACTTTATTGCAGGATACATCTGCACTAATTATCTTATGTTGTAACAAAAGCCTGAGTTTACCTGAATTAATATAGGGAGCAAGCATACTATACATAACTGAAATGGCTACGCGCGGTTCAAAACATAATCGTGAAACCAATCCATCGCCCGGGTTCAAATTTTTTCGTGTTCTTGCTGATTGGGTCAATGGATAATTTCGTAAATAATATTCACGAACAGCGATTCTAAAATCACGATACAACTGGGTAGCACCATGAGTTTCAATCCAGGGATGTTCGTCCGGGCAACTCAAACCTTGCTGGGTTAATTGTCCCCCTATCCAATTGGTTTCTTCTGTAAGTATTACTGACAAACCATTTCGCAAAGCGGCCATTGTTGCGGCAAATCCTCCCAGTCCTGCACCTGCAATCACAACATCTGCAGGAAATTCATTTTCACTATTATTCAAATTTTTATTCCTTGTAAATGCTTTAACTGATTTTGAAAAACCCGGAATTGTTCCGGACACAATAGCGCCGCCACTTAATGTGATCCATTCAACAAAATTTCTCCGGTTCATAAATTGAAATTTAAGAGCAAAGCCAATAGCTACAAAAGTCTTTCAAATTCATGAAACAAAATCCCTGAGATAGTCCGATTCTTATAAGAACTTTTATTCAGTCCTTTTTGAATTCTATTTCATTTACTTTAAAAAGGTGACTGGGATTTCAGAATAAAATTTCAGCAGGCAAAATATTAAATACTCTATTTACAATAATGCAAAACAGCATCGAATATTTCCCTTCGAATCGGATTAGGATTGTAATAATATCCTGCATTTAATAATCCCATATTCTGACGATTAATTAATAAGATCACAGAAATATCTAATGAAGGAACCACTGCAATGCTGGTTCCGGTAAAACCCAGATGCCCAAAAGTACCTACAGGTCCATTTTTTATAAATGAATCATCAGTATCCATCATCCAGCCAAGGCCATTTTTAAAATCATCTTTCGTTAAAAATAATTTTATGGTCTTTTTAGAAATAAATTGTTTGAAACCCACTTTGCCATCATGCATGAGCATATCAACCAACTTCTGCAAATCATCAACGGTAGAAAACAAACCTGCATGACCGCCAACACCATGAAGTGCATACCAGGCGTTACCATCATTTACTTCTCCCCGCAAAGTATAATGGCGCCATCCATTCCATTGATTGGGATCTATTTCCTTAAACACGTAACCGAGCGAGGTATCATGCACCATTCTAGTTTCAAATGGATTGCCATGTGAGGTTGCCGCAAATTTTGTAAACTGATTTTTAGTAAGCGGATTGTAAGTTGTGTGGTGCATACCAAGTGGTATAAAAATATTTTTTTGGTCAAATTGATCTAACGGCATCCCGGAAACCTTTTCTATTATTTCGCCCAAAAGAATAAAACCCAAATCGCTGTACTTCCTTACTTCACCAACAGGAAAAGCCAAAGGCAATTCGCCAATCAATTTATATGCTTCCTGTTTATTGGAAGCCCGGTAAAAAAGCGGGTACCATGTCAAAAGGCCTGCAGTATGAGTTAGCAAGTTGCGAATAGTAATTTGTTTTTTATCTCCCACATTAAATGCTGGAATATATTTACCTACCGGGTCATCTACTTTAATAAGCCCTCTGTCCACCAGCAGCATGATAGATGTGGTAGTGCCCACTACCTTAGTCAGCGAAGCAAGATCAAACAGATCGTCTGTGGTCATCTTTACCGGATCAGCGAGCGGTTTGTTTTCGTAATCATTTCTTTGGGCATAACCAAATGCCTTTTTACAAAGCACCTGGTTGCCTTTTTTAATTTCAATTACGGCGCCCGGAATCCGGTTACTGTTTACCTGGCTTTGCAATATGCTATCAACATTTTTTGTAAGTTTGTCACGCTTTATTTTTTCGCCGGCTTGCTGTGCCTGTGAAACAAAAACGGAAAAAGAGAAAAAAAATAATAGGGGGATAATTTTTTGATTTTTCATTTTTATTCAGTGATTAAAAATACAGTAAAGCAACAAATTTCGATGATTTTTAATTGACAAGATTTCTTTTGCTTAATTGTTTGAACCGTGATTCTTTTAATTGTTATGATTTTGTGTTGCTCTATTATGGAATAGATTTGGGAAGTTAAATGGTGATGTATGAAAACATGGACTGCCGAAATCGAAACAATCTTAATTTAGCATTTGTGAAGCAAAAAATCGATGTAAATTGTCCTGCATTAATATACCTATAAAATAATTTTAAAATGGCTTCTAAAAATGATCTTGACTATACTTATACCACTATTGACGAAATATTTCGTTTAAGTATTGGAGAGATGGGAGACTACAGTGGCGCCAGGTTTGATGGCGATTTTTCAATGACACTTGAAGAAGCTCAAAAAAGAAAACACGAGTTTATAGCAGACAGCCTTGGCATAAAAAACAACACTAAAGTATTGGATATGGCATGTGGTTGGGGGCCTTTTCTAAAGTATATAAAGGGCCGCAGTGCAAATGGCATAGGGGTTACTTTATCAAGCGGGCAAGCCGCTGCCTGCGTAAAGAATGGTCTGGATGTAAAGGTTAAGGATTGCAGGTACATTAAGCCTGATGATTTTGGAACTTTTGATGCAGTTACGTGTATAGGCGGCCTGGAGCACTTTTGCTCTATAGAAGAATACAAAGAAGGTAAACAGGATGAAGTGTATCACAATTTTTTTAAAGGACTAAACGATTTGTTACCCACTGGTGGCAGATTTTATATGCAGACGATGGTTTTCGATAAGAATATGATGCCACTTGAAGAAGTAAGTGTTGATGCCGATAAAAATTCTCCTTCGTATGCAATGGCCTTAATGGTAAAACAATTTCCCGGCTCATGGTTGCCTTATGGTGAAGAGCAGGTGATAAGAAATGCAGCGCCGTACTTTAAATTAATTTCAAAAAGCAGCGGCAGGTATGATTATATAGAAACGATAAAAAGATGGAGAAAGAAATTCCGAAAATTTCAATGGAAGAAATACTCTTTATATGCTTCCCTTCTACCTAAATATCTTTTTGATAAAGAATTCCGTCACCTGGTGCAGGTGTTCAAAATAAGCCCCAACAAAATTTGTTTTGAAAATGAAACAATGAATCATTTCAGGCTTGTATTTGAAAAAGTATAAGATCGTTTAACCCTATCCGTAATAATTTTTCATTATTGTAATCAGGCAAATTCTTTTCTTCCCAGTTTCTTCAATAGCCGGATGTGGGACATAATGGCCCCGGCAAAAGAAGGATTAGCAAAATAGGGCAGATGATATTCTTCAGCCGTTTTTTTAACGATGTCGGATATTTTTTTATAATGTACATGGCAAATACGTGGAAATAAATGATGCTCGACCTGGAAATTCAGACCCCCGCAAAGAAAACTTAAAAGATTATTTCCTCTTCCAAAATCTGCCGTAGTATATAATTGATGAATTGCCCACGAATTCTCTATATTCCCTTTTGCGTCAGGCAAAGGAAAATTTGTTTCCTCAACTATATGTGCCAGCATGAAAATAACAGCCATGGTGATCCCCTCGCAAAAATGCAATAATAAAAAGCCAAGTAACACCTGCCACCACGCTGCATTGATGAAAATCATAGGCAGCACTAAAAAGATAGTATAGTAAACAAGCTTAAAAAAGAATAAATTAAAATATTCTATGCGTGGATGTTTTTTATTTTCGTAATTCCCAATTTTCTTTTTAAAGAATTTTACGTAATCTTTTACAAAAACCCAGCTAAGAGATCCAAGGCCATACAATAAAAACGCATACCAATATTGATAGCGATTTATTTTCAGAAGTTTCTGGTGAGGCGACACCCTCAATAAAGGAACGGATTCAATATCCTCATCATGGCCATCAATATTGGTATAAGTATGATGAACAATATTATGCATAATACTCCACAAGTAAGCATTGGCGCCAATTATATTGAAAGTATAACTGAGAATACTGTTCATTTTTTTATATTTTGACAAGGCTCCATGAATGGCGTCATGGGAAATATTAACTCCGACGAAGGCCGTAAAAAACCCGAGTACGATCCACAGAAGGAACTGAACGAAAAGGGGGTTTTGGTTTAAAATAAGAAACAGGTATGCTGTAATTAAAACGGTAGGATAAAATACCGTTTTGAATATCATTATTCTGTTGGCATTCTTTGATAATTTATTACCTGTAAAATATTCTTCTACTCGTTTATTAAGTGTAGAATAAAAATCAGAACTGTTTGCTTTAGCAAATTTTACTTTAATTGACATGAGTTTAAAACGTTTTATTATTATTAAATTTTTTCAGCAGGCCTTCCGGTAAAATTCAACATGCGTAGCATGGGTCATTATCTTTTAGCGTTACTAAAATTTTTAATTTAATAATTTGAAATATTGGAGTGTTTGGCTTAGTAAAGGGTGGTTGTTAAAAAGAAGGATTTTCATTGATTCCGTAGTACGCATTCATAAATATGCAAAATCGGCAGGGGAGAATTTCTGAAAAACGGTTACAAAAACCATTCATAAAAGGGAAAACAGGAGAATAAATTATTATTTAAATTAAAAAACTTCTGTAAGTTACAGATTATTATTGGTAATAATAAAAAAAATTGAATCTTTACAGGGCCGTTCAATGCTAAAAAATAAAAAAGGAAGTACGCATTAAAGATGTGGATAACTTAGTAATGAACTAAAAAACAATAGTTTACCACATTATGATTACTACCTTTTTTACAGACATTAAAGACTTTCGCCGTCCACAGGGACAAAAATACGAATTGCGCAACATACTATTGCTATCGGTAATAGCTATTTTATGTAATGCAAAATCGTACAGAGATATTAGCCGTTTTATTAAAG
>DATKQQ010000075.1:0-27582 GCA_035532615.1 Hanamia sp. | reverse complement strand
GTAAATTCCATGAGCGATTTATTTCATCCGGAAATACCTTTTGAATTTATTCAAAAAGTTTTTGATGTAATGAATGATACGCCACAACACACTTACCAGGTTCTTACAAAACGGGCTGAAAGGTTGTATGAATTGCATCATAAATTAAACTGGACAAAAAATATCTGGATGGGAGTTTCTGTTGAAGATGAAAGAGTAACAGACAGGATAGATTTTTTAAGGGAAACAAATGCCCGAGTAAAATTCTTATCCTGCGAACCCTTAATCGGCCCTTTAAGAAATATGAACCTTGACAATATTGATTGGGTAATTGTTGGCGGTGAAAGTGGAAGAAAAGCAAGACCTATGTCTGAACAATGGGTTTGGGATATAAAAATGCAATGCCAGGAACAGGAAGTTGCTTTCTTTTTTAAACAATGGGGAGGCGTAAATAAAAAGAAGGCTGGTAGAGAACTGGCCGGCATGACTTACGATGAAATGCCGGTAAAGATTTTATAGAATCATTATTCAATCTTTCCACTCCCAAAATATTCATATAGTACCTCAGGTAAAAAAATCCCATCTTCCGTTTGATTATTTTCCAGTAAAGCAGCTACAATCCTTGGTAACGCCAAAGAAGAGCCATTTAAAGAATGAACTAATTGCGTTTTACCACCACTTTTAAAACGTATTTTCATCCGGTTGGTCTGGAATGTTTCAAAGTTGCTGACAGAGCTCACTTCGAGCCATTTTTGCTGGGCAGCGCTATACACTTCAAAATCGTAAGTGAGCGCCGAAGTAAAACCAATATCGCCGCCACATAAACGAAGAATGCGATAAGGAAGGTTTAATGATTGTAATAATTTTTCAACATGCAAAAGCATTTCTTCCAATACTTCATAGCTTTTATCAGGATGTACTAATTGTACGAGTTCTACTTTATCAAACTGATGCACCCGGTTCAATCCACGCACATCTTTTCCATAACTTCCTGCTTCACGCCGAAAACAGGGAGTGTAACCAGTCATCTTTATTGGTAATTCACTTTCTTTAATTATTTCATCACGATAAATATTAGTAAGTGGAACTTCGGCAGTAGGTATCAAAAATAAATTATCTACAGTGGCATGATACATTTGTCCTTCCTTATCTGGCAATTGCCCGGTGCCAAAAGCGCTTGCTTCATTTACCATAAAAGGCGGCTCATATTCCATGTAACCTGCCGCTGTATTATAATCTAAGAAATATTGAATTAATGTACGTTGTAATTTGGCACCTTTATTTTTATAAAATGGGAAACCACTCCCCGTAACTTTATTTCCTAATTCAAAATTTATAAGATCATATTTTTTTGCAAGATCCCAATGGGGTAAAGCGTTTTTTGGAAGCGCTGGTTTTTGTCCACCTTCTCTTACAACCTGATTTTCTTCAGGCGTTTTCCCTTCGGGAACAGAAGCATTCGGAAGGTTAGGTAGTTTTATCAAATCATCATACAGATTTTTCTCGACTACAGATAATTTTTCGCTTACCGGATACAAAGAAGATTTTAACGTAGCTACTTCTTGTTTTTTTTCTTCTGCAGATTCTTTTTTCCCATTAGACATTAATTGTCCTATCTCTTTTGAGGCGGTATTTATTTTTGATTGCAATTCGTCCATTTCAAACTGGAGTTTCTTTCTTTCATCATCTAAAGAAATAATGTTATCAACCAGCAAAGGTTCTGCAAAATGCTTTTTTGCCAATCCTTTTAAAACTTCTTCCCTGTTTGCTTTTATAAAATTTACCTGTAACATTTTTTACTTTTATTTTGTTTGCAAATATAGAAGGTTTCAGGAACCACATTTCTGAACTAAGTCTGAAGTTTTTAAAATTGTTTAATTAATAAACTAATTGACCAATAAACTTTTTAATTTTTAATTTCGCGGTATGAACGCACAAGATGATATACAAACGAGATGGTGGAAATTAGAAGAGCAATTTCTTGAAAAATTTGGAAAAAAACCTGATGTGGAAGCTATTTTATTTTTGATAGGCATACAGGAAATAGGGAATTTTAAAACCACCAAAAAATTTAATAAAGAACAAAAGCAGGATCTCATGCATGTGGCTGTATGCACACTTTTAAGTCAAAGCGGGTATTATGAAATAGAATCTTTTGATAAAGATGGATGGCCTCATTTTACCCAATTAAAAGAATTACCGCATTTTAATATGATGGAGCAGGAAAATTTTTTAAAAGACCATATTTTACTTTACTTTGAAAATATTGGGGAAACATTTAAAAACTTTTAGACAGATGAAGAAACTTTTTTACCTTATCTCCTTAGTGTTTTTTATTTCATGTACTGCTTCCAGAAATTCCGGGAAATTCAAGAATGAAACTGTCTTTATAAAGATAGCAACCGATTCGGGAACAATGGTGGCGAGACTTTATAACAAAACTCCGTTATATAAAGAAAATTTTGCAAAATTAGTAAGAAGACATTTTTATGACGGACTTTTGTTTCATCGCGTTGTTCCAGGTTTTATTATACAGGGAGGCGATCCTGAAAGCAGAAATGCAAAACCGGGTGAGGTCCTTGGAAGTGGAGGATCAAAAAAAACGATTCCTGCAGAATTTGACACTTCACTTTTTCATAAAAAGGGCGCACTCGGAATGGCGAGGGAAACTGATAATAATCCGACAAAAGCAAGCAGTTCCCATCAATTTTATATCGTGGAAGGAAGAACTTTTACGAACCAGGAAATGGATAGAATCGAGGCACAGTTTTACATAAAAATCCCGGAAGATCATAGGGAAGTTTACCGAACAATTGGTGGAGCACCATTTTTAGATATGAATTATACGGTTTTTGGTGAAGTTGTAAGTGGTTTGGGTGTAATTGATAAAATTGCACATGCACCAAAAGATAAAAATAACAGGCCTTTGCAGGATATAAAAATGAAGATTACTTTAATGAAGAGGAGTGAATACAGGAAGTATCTATAAAAAACTTAATTTGCGGTTTAATATTTCAGAATTAAATTAAATAAAACCATGAATTTTCCTTCCGGATTAAAATACACCAAAGATCATGAATGGATTTCTATTGACGGAGATATTGCTACCATCGGCATTACCGATTTTGCACAGCACGAACTGGGCGATATTGTTTACGTGGACATAGATAGCAAAGACAAAAAACTGGAAGCCGAAGCGGTATTCGGAACAGTAGAAGCAGTGAAAACAGTGAGCGACCTTTTTTTACCGGTTTCAGGAACTGTTACAGAAATAAATCCGATGCTTGAAAGCGAACCTGAAAAAGTAAATTCCGATCCTTATGGAGATGGATGGCTGGTAAAAATGAAAGTGGACAATCCGGAAGATATAAATAAGCTAATGGACGCAGAAGCCTACCAGAAGCTGGTTTCATAGTATATATTAAAAAAATGGAACAGCAAAAGATCCCATTCAAAAAATTTTTGCCAGGCATTGCCTGGTTTTTTATTGTGGCCGTATTAACACTTATGCCTGGCAGTGATATTCCAAAAATAGGTTGGATGGATAATATTAAAAATTTTGATAAAATCGTACATGCCGGTTTGTTTGGCGGATTGGTTCTTTTCTTTTACCTGTCTTATTTTAAATCACGGTTTTCCCGGCGCCAAAAAATAAATTATTTAGTGCGTATTTGTTTAGCAACTATTGTTTGGGGAATTACGGTAGAGTTTTTACAAAGATTTTATATTCCGGGCCGCGATTTTGATTTACTTGACTGGGCTGCCGATTCTGCAGGAGCATTAATTGCTTTCTGGATTTGCATAAAAATCATGAACCATTTTGAAGAAAAGCATGCGCATTAAACAAACCTGCATACCGACCATGCAGGCTTTTAATCAAGATTTCCGTTTATTTATCTTGTAATCTTATTTTTTTATCTTTGTACTCAAGATTAAATTTTACATTATGCAAATACTTGAAATAAAAGTGCCGGACAGTAAAACACATGTAGTGAAAGAATTTCTAGAAGAGATGGGGGTATCTGTTAAGGTGAAGAAAGAAAACAAAACTCCCAATCTTGATACTATATTGGCTATGGAAGAATTGAAGGCAGGTAAAGGTATAAAATTCGAAAGTGTCGATGCGCTTTTCAAAAGCATCTAATATGCAGGTATGTATGAAATAGTTACTTCAACAAAATTTTTAAAAGATCTGAAATTACTCAAGAAGCGATCAGTAAAAGATTTCCATTTTTTACAGAAGTTAATTAACCAGCTTGCAGAAAATGGTCATAGTGGGCTTGATAAAAAGCATAAGCCTCACAAACTTTCCGGCAAGTATAATGGATATTGGGAATGCCATGTAAAACCGGATTTATTGCTTATTTGGGATGAAAACGAAAAAATAGACCTTTTAGAATTAGTACGAACTGGTACACATTCCGATCTTTTTTAATATGCCGCAAAAGCTAATGCAAAAAGAAGAAATAATTAACCAACTTTTTTCATGAAAGATTTATTTAAAATTTAAGTGAAGAATCATAAAAAATTAACTCCTTTTGGAAGTTATATTCATATTACTTTCTGACAAATTTCGAACCTAATTTTATTATTTATACATTTGCCAAATGAAAAATGTTGATAACATGGAATACAATACTACCCGTAATCATCTTATTATAAGAGAATATGGGCGTCACGTTCAAAAAATGGCAGAATATGTGATGACAATTGAGGACAGAGAAAAGCGGCAAAAAAACGCTGATGCACTTGTAGAACTGATGGGCTTTTTGAATCCACAATTAAAAAATGTTGAAGATTTTCGTCATAAATTATGGGATCATCTTTTTTTAATTACTGATTTTAAATTAGTTGTGGATAGCCCTTATCCTATTCCTACACGCGAAACTTTAAGGCCTAAACCCGATCCGATTCCTTATCCAAAGAGATACCCCAAATACAATCATCTTGGTAAAAATATTGAGATCGTTATAGATAAAGCTCTAAAAGAAGAAGATCCCGAAAAGCGCCAGGGATTTGCCAATTCTGTCGCCTACTATATGAAGCTCACCTACAGTAACTGGCACAAAGAATTGGTCCACGATGATAATATTCAAACAGAATTATCTGCTATTACAAAAGGCGAACTCGAGTTTAATAATCGTCCGTTCATAAAGCATCGTGTCGATAATAACCGCGATGAATTTGGCGGGGGAGGAAAACACCGGAAGAATTTTGGACAAAGAAATAATCGTAATAACCAGGGACGCGATAACCGGAATAACAGAAAATTTGGGAAGAAGAGATATTAAGTGAAGAGAGTTGGAGGATTAGTTGGTTTAATATTTCTCAAAAATTGAAAAGAATTTTTCAGAATGACTGACGAAGAAATTATATAGAAAAAAGGATTGGGTAAGTTTGTAACCCTGGCATATAGACTTTTGCCGGGGTTTTATTTTTAATTTTAGAAATAATTTTAATGGGATTATTTGAAGTAACCGGAGGTAATAAATTAAAAGGATCCATAACTCCACAAGGCGCAAAAAATGAAGCTTTGCAGGTAATCTCTGCTGTTTTATTAACCCGTGAAAAAATAATAATCCACAATATTCCGGACATTATTGATGTAAATCTTCAAATTGAATTATTGGAAGGATTAGGTGTATGGGTTGAAAGAATTGATCGAAATACTTGTGCGTTTCGTGCAGATAATATAAATGTTGATTATTTATCTTCTTCATCATTCCGGCAAAAAACCGGACGATTACGTGGCAGTGTAATGCTTGCAGGTCCATTGCTTGCACGCTTTAAAAAGGCATTTATTCCCAAACCAGGTGGTGATAAAATAGGCCGTAGGAGATTAGACACACACGTTATCGGTTTCAAAAAATTAGGTGTTCAATTTGATTATGATACGGATGAATCTTTTTTTCATCTGCATACTTCGCGAATAAAAGGAGCTACTATTTTATTAGATGAACCAAGTGTGACTGGTACAGCCAATCTGATAATGGCAGCAGTATTAGGAGATGGAATTACTACACTCTACAATGCAGCGTGCGAACCCTATATACAGCAACTTTGTAAATTGCTTAATAAAATGGGTGCAAAAATTACGGGCATCGCCAGCAATATGCTTGTAATAGAAGGTGTGTCGGAATTGCACGGAACTACGCACACTATCCTTCCGGATATGATTGAAGTAGGATCTTTTATTGGGCTTGCAGCGATGACCCAAAGTGATATTCTTATAAAAAATGCAGGTTTGGAACATCTCGGAGTAATACCCGGGAGGTTTCAAAAGCTGGGTATAAAAATGAATTTTTCAGGAGATGATATTCATATCCCCGAACAGGAACTCTATGAAATTGAAACTTTTTTAGATAGTTCTTTACTCACTATTTCAGACCATCCATGGCCGGGTCTCACGCCCGACCTGTTAAGTATTATTTTAGTAGTAGCTACTCAGGCAAAAGGAAGCCTTTTAATTCATCAAAAGATGTTTGAAAGTCGTTTATTTTTTGTAGATAAAATAATTGAAATGGGAGCACGCGTTGTTTTGTGTGATCCACACAGGGCAGTAGTGGTGGGTCTTGAAAGAAAATTTCCGTTAAAGGGAATTTCAATGAGCAGCCCCGACATAAGAGCAGGAGTAGCTTTGCTGATTGCTGCTTTAAGCGCCGAAGGAAAAAGTATTATTCAAAATATAGAGCAGATTGACAGAGGTTATCAGGATATTGATGAAAGACTGAGAAGTTTGGGAGCAGAGATTGTGAGGGTTTCTCCCGATAGATATCGGGATTGAAAATGAAAAATTTAAAAATGGGAAAAAAGTACAATAAAATTATTTTAATAACTGCGCCATCAGGTTCAGGAAAAACTTCTATTGTAAAACATCTGATGAATAACCTTCCATTGCTTTCATTTTCAGTTTCAGCGACCACTCGTGAGCCGCGTAAAAACGAAAAAGAAGGGAGAGATTATTATTTTATTTCTGAAAATGAGTTTAAAGAAAAAATCCATCGCAAAGAATTTTTAGAATGGGAAATGGTATATGAAGGAAAATATTACGGCACTCTTAAATCAGAAATTGAACGCATCTGGAAAGAGAAAAAAATTCCTGTTTTGGATATTGATGTGCAGGGCGCTATTCATGTACTACAGCAATATCCGGTGAACACAATTGCGATCTTTATTCAGGCCCCTTCCGTTGAAGAATTAAAAAAGAGGTTGCAATTGAGAGGTTCCGAAACTGAAGCATCGTTGCAGGCAAGGTTGAATAAATCTGCTTATGAAATGACGTTTAAAAATTATTTTGAAAATATTATAGTAAATGAAAAATTTGCGGAAGCCTGCGAAGAAACTGAGAAAATAATCCGAAAATTTTTGAAAGACTAAAATAAAATTCATCGAATGAAATAACTGTTCATTTTCAATTTTATAAATTTGTAACATGAGTTGGATATCCTTCATACCACTTTTAGTTTCGGTCCTTTTAATTGGATTCTTTTCAGGAATAGAAATTACTTTTATTTCTGCTAATAAATTATCCATTGAATTAAGGGAAAAACAAGGTAGCTATAGTGGAAGAATATGGTCCGGATTTTTGAAAAAACCAGGCCGTTTTATGGTTAGCATTTTATTAATTTTTAATATTCTTTTAGCAGTTTGTGTTCTTTTATCAAGTAATATTTTATCCGGTGTCTGGAACTATTGGGATATTGAAAATCCCTTTATTATTCTTTGCGCAGAAACTCTGATATTTACTTTCATCTTTATAATCATAGAATCTCTGTTTAAAGCATTTTTCAAAACAAAGGAGAATGCTATCACAGGCAGTAACTTCATCACTTTCATTGTAAAATTCTTCTACTCATTTTTTCCATGGATTGCTCAATATTATGTGCGCATTGCAGAATGGATCCTGAAATATTTTTTCGATGTAAAGATCCAGAATAGGACGGTTGCATTTGCAAGGATGGAACTTAATTATTATGTTCAGCAATTAAAGATGAGTGATGCAGACGAAAATTCAGCAATGAGCAATGACATCTTTGAAAATGTATTATCATTGTCAGAGACCAGGGTGCGTGAATGTTTGATACCTAGAAAAGAAATTAAAGCTATAAATATTTATGCCTCAATTGAAGAACTAAAAAATCGGTTTATAGAAACCGGATTAAGCAAATTGGTCGTTTTTGAAGATAATATTGATAATGTAAAAGGCTACGTTCATCAATTAGATATGTTTAAAAATCCTCAGGATATTCACTCTATTTTACTTTCTATCCCGGTAATTCCGGAGAGTATGAATGCTACTGACCTGATTAATAAATTTACCAAGGAAAGAAAAAGCATTGCATGGGTAATTGATGAATATGGTGGCACGTCGGGGATAGTTACTATGGAAGATCTTCTGGAAGAAATTTTCGGGGATATCAATGACGAATTTGATGTAAAAGAAGATTTGGTTGATAAACAGATAGCACCGAAAGAATTTCTTTTCAGTGGCAGGCTTGAGTTGGATTTGCTGATGGACAAATACAAATTAAATTTTAGAAAAAATGAAGAGGCTGAAACACTCTCAGGATACATTATTAATCTTCATGGTTCTATTCCGCGCCAAAGAGACCGTATTATTATTGATGATTACCAATTCGATATTTTGAAAGTGAACGAAACCAGAATTGATATAGTGAAGCTAAAAGTGTTAAGATAATTGGAGGATTAATGTTTGGCCTATAATTCTTTTTTTTAAAGCAAAAAGTAAACAATGAGAATTTCTATTTTAATCTATCAAATATTATAATAGTCTTTTTAAAAAAAATCTATATATTAAACCTCTACATGAGAATTGCAGTTAACGCCACTTCCTTTATAAATCAGACTTTCGAAAATGATAAAAATTCTTATTCTGGTTTTTTTTTACGGTTAGCTATCTCACAACCAAAACATACATTCATTTTTATTTTTGATAAACCTCAACAAAAAGGAACTCCTTTCCCCGAAAATGTGGTACCCGTAATGGTTGGCCCGGAAGCAAACACAATAATAAAATTAAGAATTTGGTATCATATAAAAATACCGGCAGCCTTAAAAAAACATAAAGCGGATATTTTTATCAGTGAAAATTTAGTTTCTTTAAAAACAAAAATTCCGCAGTTATTAATTGCTCCTGATCTTACTTTTCTTCATCAGCCTTCATTTATAAATAAAAAGCATCTTGATTTTTATAAAAAATATACACCGCGGTTTATAAGTAAAGCTGATATCGTCATTGTTTATTCTCAATTTTTAAAAAATGAGATCATTAAGAGATATAAAACGGATGAAAAAAGAATAGAAGTAATTTACAAGGAAACAAATGACCATTTTAATCCTTTGAGTTATGAAGAAAAAGAGGTAATAAAAGAAAAGTATGCAGATGGAAATGAATATTTTATTTATAAAGGCACCATTAGTACACAACAGAATTTAATGAATTTACTAAAAGCGTTTTCTGTATTTAAAAAAAGGCAGAAGAGTAAAATGCATTTAATAATCGTAGGCAACAGCGGGATAGGTTATAAAGATTTCATGGAATCCCTGAGACTTTTTCGGTTTCATAATGAAGTAAAAGTTTTGGAAAATATTCCAATAAATGAAATGTCAAAGATGATAGCTTCTGCCTATTCTATGATATTTGTACCGCTTTATGAAACTGCTTTCACACAACCATTAGAAGCTATGGAGTGTGAAACACCGGTAATTGTTTCTTCCACAGGAGCACTACCGGAATTTTGTGGCGATGCCGCTTTGTATTGTGATCCTGAAAATTATAAAGACATTGCAGAAAAAATGATGCTGATTTTTAAAGACGAAAAGGGAAGAAAAGAATTGATAGAAAAAGAGAAAATTCAGAGAAAAAAATTCCCCTCTGGGGGATCTTTGGAGACTACTTTTCAAATCATCGAAAACCTTGCAAGAAAAACATTGAGTAAATAAATTTTAATTTCGTTTACTAATATATTTTGCTTCACCTTTTGAATTCTTCATACCCGATCACTTATATCTTTTTTAGTATTTTGCTCCCTCTCCTTGTTTTGGAATAGATTTGAGTATAAAATCTCTTAGATCTTCATTAGCTTTTGCACGATCATCTTTGAGCATATATACCATGTGGCCGCTGCGAAAACCTTTCCAGCTAATGCGGTTTTTCAATTTGCCCCCTGTATCCATTTGCCATAAACTGTATTTGGCATCGAAATAAGGTGTACCTCCGTCGTAATATCCTGAAAGTACCATTAAATGTAAAAACGGATTTTGTGCCATTGCCTGGCGGAGATTTTCTCCGGTTCTGTTATTCTTATCATCCCATGGCCATACGTTTCCAAACATATTATATTTTAAATCTGTTTTGTATTTTAATTCATGTCTTAAATAAATATTGATTGCCGGTGTAAAAGCGTGTAACCATGAGGTAAGCTCGGCATTGTAGTCTGGTGAATCGCCTGCGTCTTCACGGTCTATACCAAGATATCGCGAATCTAGCCTCCCAATGGTATATCCCTTATCGCGTAATAATTCTTTCCAGAAAAAATCACTTGGAATATCAAGGTTATGCTGCAAAATTACTTTTTGAGATAAGCCGGAATAACGGGACATCTTAGACGCAATTGTTTGTTTCTCCGAATCTGGCAGGCTACTTCCTTTGGCCAATGCGGGAATTAAATCATTGATCGTAAAGTTTTCAACCTCGGGTAAGATGTCGGTTAAATCTTTGCTTTGAAGATCTGGTGCAAGTACTTTGTGATACCATGCAGTAGCTGCAAAATACGGCAAACTTAAAGCTTCTCCGACGGGCCCATCTCGTTTAATTCCCAAATCGGTTGGCGATACCAATACCACTCCATCAAGATACATCCATTGGGTATTTTCTAATTCCAATGCGAGCCCCGCAACTCTTGTAGTACCATAACTTTCACCGACAAGGAATTTAGGTGAAGCCCATCTGTTGTTGCGCGATACAAAAGTACCGATCCATTGGGCGAGGTAGTTAATATCTTCATTTACTCCAAAAAATTTGGAATCAGAAATGTCGTCATTCACTTTTCTTGAGAAACCGCAATTAACCGGATCAACATATACAATATCTGCAACGTCTAAAATAGAATTTGGATTATCATGCAATCCATAAGGTTCGACAGGGTATCCTTCATCAGTTATATTCAAGATTCTTGGGCCGGTAAATCCTATTTCCATCCACACAGATGGAGTACCCGGGCCGCCATTAAAAGAAATAACTAATGGTCGCGATGCTCTGTCTTTTACATCGGTTCTCTCATAATAAGTATAAAAAACGGATGCTATAGGCTTTCCGTTTTCATCCCAAATTGGTAATGTTCCTGCTTTTGCGGTATAGGAAATTACTTTTCCCCGGATAGTAATCGTATGTTTAGTAGTAATGGAAGAATCCACCACCACCATAGGATTCTGCATGGCGGCTTCGCTGCTATTGGAATTATTGTTGGTGGAAATTTTGCTTTGAGCATTTGCAGATATTTTCAGGCAGTAGAAAACACATAAAACAGCCAAAATTTTTTTCATAGGATATCTTTTAAAAGTCTGAAGGAATTTATATAAAACAAAAACATCTGAAGTCATCCGATTTTTATTTTTTAAAGATAACAATTAAAATAGGTTAAACATTCCGGATACTTCCGGGCAAATGAAATAAAATCAGGAATGATCAATCAATAATATTTCTTCAATCATTTTTCTCTCATTACTTAACCGGGGTACTTTATGCTGACCGCCTAATTTGCCTTTACTTTTGAGCCATTTATTAAAAATTCCTTTTTCTAAAGAATGAATAATAGGTTCCCGCAAAGCAATATTTTTATGTCGCTTTGCTTCATAATCACTATTGACTGATTTCAATGCTTCATCCAGTCGAAAAGTAAATTCTTTTAAATCTGCCGGTGACGTTTCAAATTCAATAAGCCATTCGTGTGCGCCATTATTATTGTCGCTAAAATAAACCGGCGCCGCTGTATAATCCTTTACCACAGATCCTGTTTGGGACGAAGCTATTGCTATGGCTTTGTCGGTATTATCAACAATCACCTCCTCTCCAAAGGCATTCATATAATGTTTTATTCTACCGGTAACTATTATCTTAAAAGGTTTCAAAGAAATGAACTGGATGGTATCGCCTAAAAGATATCGCCAAAGGCCGCCATTAGTACTGATTACGAGTGCATAGTTTTTATGAAGTTCTACCTCTTTTAGTCCAATCGTTTTTGGATTGGGTTTTTTGTATTCTTCTGCCGGAAGAAATTCGTAAAAAATTCCGTGGTCTGTAAAAAGTAATAAACTCTCATCATCAGGCATATTTTGCGCGGCAAAAAAACCTTCACTGGCATTGTAAATTTCAAGATAATTAATAGGTGCCCCTATTAACCTGTTTACTTGTTCACGGTAAGGAGTAAACGAAACTCCCCCGTGCATATATAATTCTAAATTGGGCCACACTTCTTTTAAATTTTTTTTGCCGGAAATCTCGAGAATGCGCTTTATTAAAATAATCGTCCAGGTAGGCACTCCTGCCAGGGATGTTACATTTTCAGTAATGGTGCTTTTGGCAAGTTGTTCTATTTTACTTTCCCACTCATCGAGCAAAGCAATGCTTAGGTCCGGAGTACGAATCCAATGTCCCCAAAAGGGAGTGTTCTGCATTAAAACAGCGCTTAGGTCGCCATATTGAATGTCCTCATCAATGTTATGAACCTGATGGCTTCCGCCCACTACCAGGCTTTTACCAGTAAGCAAATCGCTATCCGGGAAGTTTTTATAGTAATTGGTTAATACATCTTTTGAGGCTTTGAAATGCATATCTTTCAAACTGTCTTCACTGATAGGAATAAATTTACTTTTATCGGAGGTAGTGCCACTGCTTTTTGCAAACCAATAAATAGGGGTATTCCATAAAATATTTTCTTCTCCGGCCATCATGCGATTGATATAGGGTTTCAGATCATCATATTCCTGAATGGGTATCCTGGCTTTAAAATCCTTTACAGTAAATAATTTTGAAAAATTATATTTTCTTCCAAACTCGGTATATTGAGCTTGCGTAACTATGTGCTGCAGCACATTCCGCTGTGCAGATACAGGGAAACTAATCCAGTTTTGAACGCCTCCAAAGCGCATCCTTGCTAAACGTGATATGACCGGACTGAGAAGTTTCAAATTTGGTTTTTTAGTTAACTTTTTGTCTAAATAATTGCAAATTATTAATTACTATTTACTAATGATTGATTCTTGATTCTTATTGCACGTTGCTGATTATTCATTGCCTATTTAAAAACATCTGCATGTAAATAATCTTTTCTTTTCAATTCAAAATTTCTTCCAAGATAAAGCCGGCGTACTTGTTCATTTTTGGCCAGTTCTTCAGCGGTACCTTCAATAAATATACTTCCTTCAATGAGCAGATAAGCACGGTCGCAAATGGAGAGTGTTTCATTCACATTGTGATCAGTTATTAAAATTCCAATATTTTTATACCTAAGTTTGGTAACAATAGATTGAATATCTTCTACAGCTATCGGATCAATGCCGGCAAAAGGCTCATCTAATAAAATAAATTTTGGATCCACAGCAAGAGCACGGGCAATCTCAGTTCTTCTTCTTTCACCTCCGCTTAATACATCGCCATTGCTTTTACGCACATGTTCCAGGTTAAATTCTGAGATCAGAGTTTCTAATTTCTCCTTTTGATCTCTCCTGGAAAGATGTGTCATTTCCAATACTGCTGCAATATTATCTTCTACAGTAAGTTTTCTGAAAATACTGGATTCCTGGGGTAGATAGCCTAACCCCATTTTAGCTCTTTTATACATGGGGAGCTTAGTAATTTTAAGATCATTTAGAAAAACATCTCCCTCGTCAGGCTTTACGAGACCTACCATTTGATAAAATGATGTGGTTTTGCCCGCACCATTCGGGCCAAGTAAACCGACAATTTCTCCCTGGCTTACATGGAACGAAACCTTATTATTAACCGTGCGCTTACCGTATTTTTTGGTAAGTTCTTTTGCAAAAATAGTCTGATCCAAAAATATTTTTTTATAAAAATACGTGAATGAAAATTAATAGAAGCATAGTTTATCTCTTTTAGCGTTTTCTATTTTCAATTTCTCTGTCTGGAAAGATTGAATATTTATGAATTTATAATTACAAATGCCTGATTTATTTTGTAAAATATTTGTTTATTATCTTTCGCAAAAAAGGAGACTTGAAATGGGAAAAATAAAATATGGAATAGATACCACCAAAGTTATCAGGAACCAGATAATAATTGGTATCCTTTATTAAAGAGTTTTATACTTCTATTATGTAGATTTCCCCCCGTAATCCTTTTTTTAAGTATTAGTTTTTTATTAACTGCAATAGTTTTGTTTATCGCCAGTTTCTTACTGATAGCTTATTCAGGGTACGGGAAATTCAGACATAGAGATAGAATTTTGAAAACGGGCGGGGAGGCAATCATTTCCGATTTTAAACATACCAGTGAATACAAAAAAGGATTTGAAACTCCTCGAATGAAAGTGAAAAAAGAAGGCACTTATTTTTTAGCACATTTCCGCCTCTCACAATTATTAAATCAATTAAATAAAAAGGATTAAATCTCTAAAACTTCTTTTAGTTTCATATACCCGGCTTTGCTCACCGGTATTTTAGCCCCGGTAGTAAGCAATAATAAGTGACTGTCTTTTTCATAAGCGTCTATACGGGTTATGAGTTGCGTGTTGGCAATGTATGAACGGTGAACACGCACAAAATAAAACCGGCTCAGAGATTGTTCAAAAAAACTCATGGTACGTTTTTTTAAAAATGTTCCATCGTCTGTAATAATCTTTACATAATCGTCTGCGGCTTCGAGATAATGAATTTTATTTACAGGAATTATTTTAATTTTACTACCATCTTTTACTACCACTCTGTTTTGCTGGGAAGGAGATTGAGCAGCAGTTTCAACCACTGGTTGGGGAGATAGTGCATCGGTGTGTTGCAAATATTTGTGAATCGCTTTATCAAAGCGTTCTTTGCTGAATGGTTTTAATAAATAATCAATAGCATTTGATTCAAAAGCTTTGATGGCAAATTCATCGAATGCAGTTGTAAATATTACGGAAGGAGGCGTTTCTATCAATTCGAGCATTTCAAACCCATTAATTTTCGGCATCTGTATATCGAGGAATATGAGATCAGGTTGATACTCTTGTATTGCTTTTACTCCTTCAAAACCATCATTACATTCTCCCAATAATTCAACATCAGGAAAAGAGTGAAGGTATTCCTTTACAAGCTCTCTGGCCAATGGTTCATCATCAATAATTACTACTTTCATTTCATTTTTCTTTTTCTTTTTCTTTTTCTTTTTCTTTTTCTTTTTATTGATTGAATGATTTAGTCATGAATACGATTGTTAATTCCATCGGTAATCAAATCCGTCATTTGTTTATGCATGGAAGTTGTGTACTGCTGCTGAGATTCGTTATTTTGCGGCACTATAATAGTAGTCATAAAATGTTCGTCATCCTTTTTTGTACTCAAAAGATCATTTCTTGCAAATAAGAGAAATAACCTTCGGCGAATAGAAGAAAGTCCAAAACCCGTTCCCTTCAAGGGTTGTGAAGTTTCGGGATCGAATGGATTTTGCACCATTATTTTTAAATTGTTTGATTCTTTAGTAGCTTCTATTTTTATCAACACTTCACCGGTAGTATCGTATAAGCCAAACTTTATTGCGTTTTCTACCACAGGTTGCAAAATTAAAGCAGGAATTTTAAGAGTGAGAATTTCATCATTATATATTATTTCAGTTTTCAATCGATGGCCAAATCTTACTTTTTCTATATCAAGATACAACTGAAGATATTTTAATTCTTCTTCCAAATTATTCCATTGTTGTTCATCGTTTTTTAATGTGCCTCGCAAAAAATCGCTCAATTGTTGGACCATATGCCTTGCCTTATCGGGATTGGACCCGGTAAGTGCGCTTATTGAATTTAAACTGTTGAATAAAAAATGCGGTTGAAGTTGGTGACGCAGCTTAAATAGTTCTGCTTCTTTTGCAAGTTTTTCTATCTCTCTTTTGCGGCTTTCAGATTCTTTTTGTTCCTGCTGGCTGTACCATAACAGGCTAAACATACTCATACTGCTTATCAATAAAAAGCCGGCTCCAAATCTAATACCCCAGGTATTGTGGATTACCGAGAAATAATTATCGCCTTCTTTAAAGATTATATAAAAAACGCCATGCTGGGCAAGCATCCACAGAAGGCTTACCATTAGGCTTAACACGAAGATATACCAGTATTTTTCCTGCCTCGGCAGGTAATATTTCATATTGTTGCTGATAAAAAAGGAACATGCAGCAAGAAGCACATTGCTTACAATACTGTCTGCGATAGCGTGTGTTTCGTCAATATTTAATTGCCTGAGCACGATATATTGCAGTAGCATCCACACAAGCCACCAGGCGGAAAAAAAATATCGTAAACGTTTATCTGAAAGTATGGAATTTGCCAAGCATTGAATTTTAATTCATTTGGAATGTTTTTTGCAAACTGATTTCGTGTAAATATTTTGCGCGATGATTAATGTTGCAGATATAATTTTCCGCATTTTCTTCCTCGCAAATCTTTGAATACAATTCCACACCATCTACCAAATTATCAAGCGAATGAAGTTCTGATACATCAATGAATTTCCAATGCACTGGTTTATATTCATTATTCAGGAAATTATCTTCTTCCATATCTCCCATAATCCTCGCCTTTTGAAAAGCATGCATATCATCTTCAGCCTCCACGAGTCTAAGTTGTTCATCGAATTGTGGCGTATGGTTTCCATCGCCGCAAATAATCCTGTAAACGATTTTTGCAAGATACCATTTCATATAAGTGAATTTATTTAATGAAAATTTATTTTTAATAATTAGCGAATTCAATGCCACCAAACACGCAAGAGCCTTTTAAAACAATTCTTTTGTTGGTATCAGGAGTGATGTTATAGAAATTTCTTTTATCTTCTACAGCCCCGAATATAACAGCAATTTCATTTTTTACATCCCAGTTGGAAGGGATAATTAATTTGGTGCCACCAAAAACAGTGTTCACTTCAAGTTCTATCATATGTTGAATATCGGCCTGCATAAAATTGATTTCTGCACCACCCATAATACTTACTATTTCTCCACCTTTAAAATCTTTCGACTGAATATTTTTCTTTATTCCGCCAAAAACAGCTACCACATCTATGTATTCTTCACTACCGGTTAGTGTAGAATCATCTTTTTTTTTAAAATTCTCTGAATCAGGGCTCTCAGTTACTGATGAAAAAGGAGAGTTCATGCGGTCCCAATGGCGGTATCTTCTGCCACAGCCATGATGCCTGGGACGCAAAATAAAAAGCAACCCAATGCCGATTAGGATGATGGGCGCTATGTAATTATGAAAATCAATTCCCGGAATTTGTTGATCTATCAGAAAGATGCTTCCAATGAGGATCATAATAAAAGATCCGGGATTATGAAAGTTACTTTTTAGCCCTATGATCAATCCGATTGCTATTAATAGAACAGGCCAGGTGAATATCCATCCTGGAATGGGAGCCCCCATTTTGTATGCCAACAATAATAACCCTGCTATTACTAAAAATAAACCACTCCATATTCGTGGAGTTTTATTTCCACCGAATCTTTCCATTTCATTCTGTTCCATATAAATGTTTTTAGTTTCTAATTTAATTATACAAATTTAAATGAACTATTATTGCCGGGAAAGTCACTTTAGGCTTATATCCCTAATTAATCGGTAAAAGGGTTCCTGCTGTCGGTTAAAGTAAAAATGAATTATTTCTTCATACGCTTTTTCAGTAACGCCTGTTACATTTGCACACTATGGCGCAAAAAAAATTAAAAAGATTTGGGGAGATAAAAACATTTTCAAATGTTTTGGAATATCCTGAAAATATAAAAAGTAAATGGAATGAATTTTTTAAAAACAAAAATCCAATAGTACTTGAACTTGCTTGTGGTAAGGGAGAATATGCAACTGGCCTCGCACAACTATATCCGGAAAAAAATTTTATTGGTGTAGATATTAAAGGAAACAGGCTATGGGTTGGCGCTACATTTGCAATTAAGCATCATCTAAAAAATGTAGCCTTTTTAAGAACGCAGATTGATAAGCTTAATAATTATTTTTCTGCCAATGAAGTAGATGAAATATGGATCACCTTTCCCGATCCTCAGCTTCGGGTATCTAAATCCAAAAAAAGATTAACCCATCCAAAGTTTTTGAGATTGTATCAACAGATATTAAAACCAGGAAGCCAAATTCATTTGAAAACCGATTCTCCCGACCTTTACCATTTTACAAAATTGGTTATTAAATTGTACGATCTGGCTATAATTTCAGACATTGATAATATATATCAAATCGAAAATATACCTCGGGATTTAAAAATAAAAACTCATTATGAAAGTCTTGATATTGCAAAAAGCGATCGTATTTTTTATGTTTGCTTTTCTTTACCTGTGATCATTTCAGATAATGATGAACCATTAATGCGACTTTTAAAAATCGGGGAAAATGAGTGAATACAATCTTATTGAGAATGTTCATTTTTATTATGATGAAACAGGTCTCATGGTTTTTACTAAAGAATACCATTTGCAAAGAGGATTCTGTTGCGGCAATGGATGCACGCATTGTCCCTACAATTATGAAAATGTAGCTAATGAAAAAGAAAAAGAATTCCTCCGAAAAAAAATAAGTAATAATCTTACGAAAAATTGAGATAAAATAGATCGGGGTTAATTAATACCGATTATACATCCGTAATAGTCCAATTCCATTGGACAAAACGGCTGTTATATCGGCATTATACCACAAACTTTTTGGACACTATTGAAATTATAAAAGGTATAAGCAAATATTCAGGTATGATTCTAATCATCACTGCCAAGAAACAAGTGCAATAAGATAAAAAAAAGGAAGCCAGTAGCTTCCCCTTTAGTTTATGATATAAAATACAAAATTAGTAACTCCATAAATTCTGTTCGTAATCAAATATTTCGTTTTTGATCTTTTCTCCCTCATATAATTGCAACATAGGGTGTCCTTTTAATCCTATTTGATCTTTCAGATATTGATCATAAGGATTATTTAGGGTGCTTTTGATGATTCGGCCATGGAACATTCTTGATTCAAAAAGATCTTCCCAACTCATTCGCGCTCCATAATTTTTACCGTTATATACAAAGTATTTTGCAAAAATGGGGCGCATATCAGGATAATAAACCCAGAAAAGCGGAGTTTCTCCCAGGTCAATTCCGGATGACGTGATGATATCTTTAACAGGAGCTATTCCCAGTATTCTAAAAAATAATCTCGAACTTTGCTTGTCAAAAATCACCTCTTCTTTTATCCTGAATCTATAAAAAGAATCGAGATTCACTTCCGCCTCTACTGTTTTAGTTGCCACTACATTACCCAATGAATCTGTTATGGGAACAGATACTTCCCCACCAGAAATAGTTTTAGCTACTTCCGCCCGGGTCATTGGGGTTGTAAACCTATCGTCAATATTGCTAAATGCTGTTACACCACCATTATCAGGTCCTTTCTGAATAGCATTTAAAAGAATTGAGATAAACCTTTGGTTGCCGTTATCTTCATTGGCTGGATACATAAAAGGTTGATTAATCTTTTCACGGGCATCTACTTCAAGCCACAATCTCTCGTCGTAAGCAGCATCCTCGGCACGAAGATTTTGATAGGGTAGAGGAGTTCTGTCGGCGATCAAAGTATTATGGTTATCAAGCGCAGTTTCAGGGCGTAACGACTGTTTTACCTGTGGAATCGGAATACTATCCGGCATAGGCGGAGGTGGAGCTACCACAATAGCAGTATCCGGAGTCGGCTTTACATCCGGTGTTCTTGCAGCAACAGTATGATGTGCTGTTTTCTTCCTTTTTGTATAATGTCTATAATGCTTTGTATAATGTTTTTTCTTTGTTTGAGTTTGAGCATTTGCAACATTGCATGTGACTCCTATACAGAGCATCAGCATCAGGCATTTTACAATTACAGTTTTCATAGTCATTTATTTTTATTCTTTAAAACAATATAAATCCTGGACCGGTAATGTTTCTTACTTTTCCATCCGGGCCTTGTACTTTCACATTATCAAAGGTAACAGAAGTACCGGGAATACATCTTTGAAGCAGTGATTTGATTCCTTCAAGGCTACCACCATGTATTTCAGCAGACTGAACATTTGAAAAATTAGCTCCTGAAAAATAAATCGTAGCGCTTACAATATTGAAATGAGCATCAAAATCAAAATTTTCTAAATCAGCTCTTACAAAATTCTGGTTCTTAAAAATAACTGATTGTATTCTTCCTCCGCCACTTGGTCCCACCTTGATTACAGGGTCAGGGATTGTTTTAACCCGGAAAGGGAAGGTACTATTTTTGCCGTTCGCACTTACGGTTATAGATGCGTTACCGACAGTCTTTACATTCACATCAAACTTACCCGGTGCGCCGGTTGGGGAAATGGATCCGTCACCGCCTTCTATGGATACGTGAGTTTTATCCCATCCGGTTCCTGAATTAATTGTAACAGGATTGGGAACTCCAATGTAAAATACATTCATTTTATCAAGCATTACAGCAGCACCACCTGGAGTACCTACTACATAGTTTACTGTTTGAGAAATAGGAACCGGTTTACCGTCTTCTCCAATAAACGAACCGGTTATCTGCACAGTATGGGTTCCTGCGCCGCTTACAGTAGTCGTATATTGTCCTTGTCCGCTTACAAGATTTATCGGAGTGCCATTAATGGAAATATTACTTTTTACACTTGAGCTATAAGCGCCTACTCCGGCAGTAACTGTCAATTGTTGACCTGGCATCAGGTAGTTGGAACTTTGTCCTACTAATACTCCCACCTGATCCATGTGAACTTCTACCTTACCAATCTGCGAATGACAAAAAGTGACCACCATGTTTTCGGCGTTCTTAATATTGTTTTGAAACTTACTCAATATAGTCAATGCTGCCACAGTAGGTGTCATGTGAAAAAATGTTTGGGTAAAATCTTTCTTCGTACCATCCTGTGATGGGGGAGGTGTAGTATTTACCGGGAAAATATTTTCAAACTGATGCTTAATCGAAGAATCTTCCGGAAGCCCTATATTTAGCATATCAGCTTTATATTGATCCAGTTTTTTACGTAAATCTTCTCCTTTGCCAAAAGTTTCAAAAATTCTTGTAGAAGCATCCAGATTATCTTCATTATAATCCTGAACACTGTCATGTGTTTTAGAATCGTAAATCATTCTAAGATCTGCAGCTTTCAGAAGTTGTGTTTTTAGACCGTCAATATAATTATTCAAATTGTCTGAAAGAGTTTTTGCTTTCATAGCTCTTGGTGCCCAAATTTCTGCTTTTTCTCTAGATGCGGGTTCATTAAGTTTATCTTCAAGCGATTTAAATAAGGTATTATTAGATGCGCTTATGTTGTCATTAGAAGTAATCAAACTTGTGTTTACAACTTTAAATGCATCAATTACCTCGTGGGATACGTTCAAGGCCAAGATTGCTGTAAGTACCAGGTACATTACATTTATCATTTTTTGCCTCGGGTCTCTGGGTAGTCCTGCCATGGTTTTTAAATTTAACGGTTAGTTTTTATAGTCCCGACTGCTATCCTATTAATAGCAATCGGTATGGATTATTTATAATATTATTTTCTTCCCTGCATTGCACTTAACATATTACCATACACCTGGTTCAGTTTTCCAAGATTATCTGCTAAATTGCTTATCTGGGCTTTGGTAGCCTGTGCGTCATCTACAGTAGAAACCATTACTTCGCTGGCTTTGGCCATTTTACCGTAAAAACTATTTAAAGTTTTCAGATGGTTATTACTTTCGTTAAGTTCAAGTTCATAAATGGTATTTAATGAGCCGAGATTTTTAGTAAGCACTTGTACCTGTTCGTGGAAGCCTTTCGCGCTATCTGCTGCATTATTAAAGTTGCTCATGGTATTTGCAGAGTTAGTATAAGCGTCTTTCATCAAACCCAGAGCGCTGGTAGCCTCCTTAGTTTTAGCAGTAAAATCACCAGTTGACTTTACAACATCGCCAACTTCACCAATTTGTGAAACAGTGACTCCCAATTTTTGGAAATTTTCACCAAGCCTTTTCATGTTTGCCGGAGTAATTTCTGCATCCTTCATCATTTTTTCCATTGATTGTAATGCAGGATTTCCTTCAACTATAGTATGTTGGGGATGAGCATGTGCAACTTCATGGGGGCGTGGCACCACCCACTCAATAACTGCATACACTAAAAATATACCTGTTTCTGTCCACATCCCTACACCAAGTAGCATATCTGCGAAAAACTGATGGGTCAATTTTGCCCAGGCAGCGAAAATTACAACTGCGGCACCGGCACTTACCAGTACATCTATAACTGTCAAAAAGTTTCTTCTAGAGGTTTGTTCCATGATAATTAAATTTTAATTTTTTTGGGTTATTTTTTGGGTTTTTTTATTTTAAGTTCCTACAATAAAGTACCTATACTATATTGCTAATAGAGGCTGTAAAATGTTGAACTAAAAATTATTTTATGAAATTGTATTTGATTTTTAAAGATTATTTATCCCCTGCCTTTTTTACCTTCTGCCGGTGGTAAATCAATTACACAACGGAATCCAATATAAGATTTAGCGGTATCCATGTATTCAAAAGTGCGTGTACTTACTTGCAAATAATATCCAACATCTTTCCAGCTTCCACCACGTACCACTTTACGTTTCATTCGTGGAGGATCCTGATCTTTTGCATCCCAGCGTATATCCGGATTCATATCAGACATAAAATTGTATCCACCTTCGTAATATAATGAAGAAGTCCATTCAGCTACGTTGCCTGCCATGCAGTACAAACCAAAATCATTAGGCCAGTAGGCATCTGCGCGTACGGTATAGAATCCTCCATCTTCAGGATAATTGCCACGGCCCGGTTTAAAGTTAGCTAAAAGGCATCCTTTCCTGTTCCTTAAATAGGGTCCGCCCCATGGATAAGGAGATTGTGAACGACCTCCCCTGGCAGCATATTCCCATTGTGCTTCGGTTGGCAAACGGAAATTTGTCTCAGTAGCTCGGTTCTTACTTGCCAGATATGAATTCAAATATTGAGTTCTCCATTCACAAAAAGCGGTCGCTTGTTTCCAATTCACACCTACAACCGGGTAATTTCCAAAAGCAGGATGACTATAATATTGCTTAGACATTGGTTCATTATAAGAATAAGCAAAATCTCGAATCCATACCAGAGTATCCGGGTAAACAGGAATATCTTTTTTAATTATGAATTTACTACGTGGCACATTAGGATCCCGATTGGCGGCTGCCGCTGCATAGTCAAAGGTTTCTGAATGATACACAATTTTTGCCGGGTCGATTTCTTTTCTTCCGAAAATTCGATTATCCGGAGTAACTATCATTGCATCTATCTTTTCCATTGTATTTGGATCATTCCATTTGATAGTTTTTATTTTTGACCAATCCAGATACTGACTACCACCTGTTGCTTGCTTTTCGTATCCCATAAGAGTACCTGCAATTGAATCGCGAACATAATCAGTAAACTGACGATACTGGTTATTCGTAATTTCAGTGGCATCCATCCAAAAGCCGCTTATAGATACCTGTTTGTTCCTGGCGGTGAAACTATAATTGATATCTTCGTCGCTAGGTCCCATGTGGAATGTTCCTGGTGGGATATAAACCATTCCCGGAGGTTTTGGTAAAACATAACGCGCTGCAGGCGCTACTCCATGGAGCTGTCCATCATTAGGAAGTCCTTTTGATTTTCCGAATTTACCACAACCGGATAAAATAACAGCTATTGCAGCTAATGTTGTGAAAAACGTGTTTTTCATTGTTTTTTACTTTGAGGGTAAGGGCAAATGTAATATTTATTTAAAAATCTATCTTTTTTTTGGCTAATACCTGAAATAAATTTCAATAGCCATTTTATTAAACGAGTAAGTATTTTAATTATTGTAAAGAGGGATCAAATATTTTACTATTCGTTTGTGAAAAAGTTAAAAAAACAAGTTTACTCAAAAAGAAAAATAAAACTACGAAAAAACAATCTATAAAAAATCATTTAGGAAATAAAAAAAATTAAAATATAGATTTTTACTTATAGGTCCTTCAATATTTTTCTTCTTATAAAAACCTTATTTTTCATTAATTATTGTATTACAAGTGGTTTTGTAATATTCTAATATATAATCAATAATATTAACCCTGATTTTTTTTATTTTTATTAACTATTATATAACACGAAATTTCTGTTTTAAAGAATTCAGGTACAAACTATTAAATGCTAAATTTGCATTCCCCATTATGGCTAAAGAAGAGAAGCAAAATCTATCGGAAATCGTTACTAAAAATGAAAATATAGAAGTATTTGGAGCAAGAGAACATAATCTTAAAAACATCGATATTTCTATTCCCAAAAATAAATTAGTTGTAATAACGGGCATAAGTGGCAGCGGGAAATCTTCGTTAGCTTTCGATACTATTTTTTCTGAAGGACAAAGAAGGTATATGGAAAGTTTTTCAGCTTACGCCCGCCAGTTTATGGGTGATATGGAAAGACCTGATGTAGATAAAATAACCGGGTTATCGCCGGTAATTTCAATTGAACAAAAAACGACCAACAAAAACCCACGAAGCACGGTTGGTACCGTTACGGAAGTATATGATTTTTTGCGTTTACTCTATGCGCGCATAGGTGAGGCCTTTAGTTACAATACCGGAAAAAAAATGATAAAATGGAGTGAAGAAGAAATTATAGAAAACATTTTATCAAAATTCCCTCAAAAAAAAATCACTATACTGGCTCCTCTTGTTCGGGGAAGAAAAGGGCATTATCGTGAATTATTTGAAGAAGTACGGAAAAAAGGTTTTCTTAAAATAAGAATTGATGGAGAAATAAGAGACCTTATTCCCAGGATGCAGATAGACCGATACAAAATTCATGATATAGAACTGGTTGTTGACAGGCTATCCGCAGGTAACGAACAAAAAGTGCGACTCAGTGAAAGCGTGCAAAGAGGCTTGCAGTTAGGCAATGGATTGTTATTCCTTTTAATAAATGAAAACAATCAGTTGATACAATACAGCCGGCAATTGATGTGTGAAGACACGGGAATCAGCTATGAAGAACCATCCCCCAATGCTTTTTCATTTAATTCCCCTTATGGCGCCTGCCCCGTGTGCAAAGGTTTGGGGAGTGTTTACCAGGTAAATTCTGATGCTATCATTCCTGATAAAAAGTTAAGTATTAACATGGGAGCTATTGCCCCTCTTGGAGAAGAAAGAGAAGCTTATACTTTTAAACAAGTGCAACAACTGGCAAAGAAACATAAATTCAGCCTTGATAAACCGATAAAAGATTTACCTGAAAGTGTTTTGAATCTTCTTTTGTATGGCACTCAAAATAAATTATTTGAAAATAACGATGATGATTATTCGAATTTTGACTCACTGTCAAACCCTTCTGAAAATGGCTACTCCTCCGGTGATTATGAAGGCATAATTAATATGATCAGCCGGTGGTTTCATTCTGCCAATACCAATGAGGGACTAAGAGACTGGGTCGAAAAATTTATGATGCTAAAGGAGTGTCCTTCCTGCAATGGAAAACGATTAAAAAAAGAAAGTCTTTGGTTTAAAATAGATGGGAAAAATATTGCGGAATTGAGTGAAATGGACCTGGTAAAATTGTCAGCCTGGTTTGAGGGGATTGAAACACGATTAAACAAAAAGCAAAATATTATTGCAATAGATATCCTCAAAGAAATCAGGAAAAGAATCGAGTTTTTGCTGGAAGTTGGTTTAACCTATCTTTCTTTGAATCGGCCTTCCAAAAGCCTTAGTGGAGGCGAGTCACAGCGAATAAAACTAGCTACTCAAATAGGTTCTCAATTACAGGGAATCACATATATTTTAGATGAACCGAGTATCGGCCTTCACCAAAGGGATAATCATCAATTAATAAAGGCTTTAAAAAATTTAAGGGATATCGGCAATAGTGTTTTGGTGGTTGAGCATGATAAAGATATAATGCTTGCTGCAGATTATTTGATAGACATCGGTCCTGATGCAGGCAAACATGGCGGAGAGGTAGTGGCAAAAGGAACACCTAAACAATTTTGTAAACTTGATACGCTTACTTCTTCTTATTTGAATGGCGATATACAAATAAAAATTCCACTAAAAAGAAGAGAAGGAAATGGAAATTTTCTCGTTCTTAAAGGTGCTAAAGGCAACAATTTAAAAAATGTAAATGCGACTTTTCCATTGGGGGAATTTATTTGTATAACAGGCGTGAGTGGTAGTGGCAAATCTACTTTGATCAATGAAACCTTATATCCACTTTTAAGTAATCATGCTTATAAAAGCAAAATGACCCCACTTCCATACAAAAGTATTGAAGGTTTGGAATATGTTGACAAGGTGGTAGAAATAGATCAATCACCAATAGGAAGAACACCAAGAAGCAATCCTGCTACGTATTGTGGATTTTTCACAGATATACGAACTCTTTTTGCAGAAATACCTGAAGCAAAAATCAGGGGATACAAACCCGGGCGTTTTTCATTTAATGTAAAAAGCGGAAGGTGCGATGTTTGTCAGGGGGGAGGGATGAGAGTAATAGAAATGAATTTTTTGCCAGATGTTTATGTACACTGCGAAAAATGCAGTGGCAAAAGATATAATCGGGAAACACTTGAAATAAGATACAAAGGAAAATCAATAAGTGATGTGCTGGAAATGACAGTGGATGAAGCAGTCATATTTTTCAAAAATGTTCCTTATCTCTACCGGAAAATAAAGGTACTACAGGAAGTTGGTTTGGGATATATCACACTGGGACAGAGTGCGGTTACATTGAGCGGCGGCGAAGCGCAAAGAGTAAAGCTGTCAACTGAATTAAGTAAAAGAGATACAGGGAAAACAATATATATTCTTGACGAACCCACAACAGGACTTCATTTCAGAGATATACAACGACTTATTGATGTGTTAAACAAGTTGGTGGATAGAGGGAATACGGTGATCGTAATTGAGCACAACATGGACATTATAAAAATTGCTGATTACATCATTGACATGGGCCTGGAAGGAGGTGATGGAGGTGGAGAAATCATATTCAGTGGCAAGCCCGAACAACTTGTAAACCATAAAAAAAGTTTTACAGGTCAGTTTTTAAAAGAAGAATTACAAATAAAAAAAGACAAAGCATAATAACAAAAATAAAATTATGTGGTTTCAGGGGTTATACTAAGCATAAGATTATGCTATGATTTTTCCAGAGTTATCTTTTATTATGGAAATATTTAAAATTAACTTATAACAGTTCAAGTTTTACATTTAAACATATAATTCCATTTTGGAAGGAAATCATCGAACTCAACCGGCATATTTTCTCTAAACCCTTCTGACGCTTTTCCTCCGGGGACATATACTTTT